>CAZONN010000323.1:604-1504 GCA_964581235.1 uncultured Amphibacillus sp. | reverse complement strand
AATGGCGAGCTCATTTTTATTACCCCTGATCACTGGTTAAACTCGACCCATTCCAAAATGCTGCGAAATTATATGGCAGAAAATGGGCAGTTTTCTGATTTGTTTTTATTTAAAGAAGCGAAAGTTTTTCCGGATGCAAATATTTCTTTAATGATTTTTCGCTATGTAAAGACTAAAAAAAATCTCTATCCGAAAATAAACATCCGAACCTATCCCGTCCGGCATATCCATCAAGATGTATTATTTGCGCTAAAAAATGCGGAAGATGATGAGTTCAATTATCAAATCAATCAATTCGAATCGGATGATTCATGGAAAATATACAATAGGAGAGTCCTTGACATTATAACGAATCTCGAGAAAGCCAGTGGATTTGATTCGCTAGTGATTGGTGACGTTTGTGAAGTTGGTAATGGGATGGTGAGTGGTTTGGATAAGGCTTTTCGACTCGATAATCAGGAGTATGAAAACTTATCCCTTGTGGAGAAAGAAAATACATTAGATGTTCTTAAAGGAAAAGATTTGGCTGGCTTTTGGTATGAGGAGATCACAAACTATCTATTTATTCGGGACACGTATGTTAGTCGGGAAATTCCAGGTGGTTTTCCGAATTTTTATAAAAAGCTCCTGCCTTATAAGAACCGACTGGCAAAACGTTATAGCTATAATCGAGAGATTAATTATTGGGAATGGGCATTTTTGAGAAATTACAAGCTTTTTAGGCAAGATACAAAGAAAATATTTGTGCCTGGGAAAGACCGGATTTCGCATAAAAATCATTTTCGATTTACAATTGTACCACCTGATATTTATCCAACACAAGATGTGACCGTACTAATCCCGAAAGAATCCACGCAAGAATCGATTGAGTATATAACAGCCTACTTAAATAGTTATTGG
>CAZONN010000323.1:0-594 GCA_964581235.1 uncultured Amphibacillus sp. | reverse complement strand
AATATAGGGCAAAACAGATTTTTTGAATGGTTAAGAAATAAAGGGATAACCAAAGGGCATATTGTTGAATTTACAAGCAAACCAGTCAAATCAATCCCTTTTTTAGCGATTCATTTTGATGATGCATTTGAAAGACAACTACATGAGCAAATTACTCAACTAGTGAGAAAAGGGATTCAGTCCAAAGCGGATGATATTAAATCAGAAATTGACCTTGTTTTTGACGAACTAATTGAATACCGATTGAATCAGTAAAATTAGGATGCATGAGACTAAAAAAAGAGGCTATTGAACTTGTATGATTAGTTCAATGGCCTCTTTAGATTAAAACTCGTAAAAAGTATCAACAGTTGAAGTATGTTTTGTTTTCCATTGTAGCAATTTAATATGAATCCAAAATCCATAGATTCCCAAGGTGATGATGATTAGGAACCACCATTTAATCCATTGACCAAATAAGCCCCAACCTGTCCCGGAGAATTGGAGTCTCTTTCCGTCAATCACTGTATGATTGATTTCCCAACGGTATATATTTGTAACTGCCCATGGGTAAGCTAATCCAAAAGTAAAAAAAGTGATAAGTGCTCCTAAAAT
>CAZONN010000322.1:0-1504 GCA_964581235.1 uncultured Amphibacillus sp. | reverse complement strand
GAACAATTAAGCGTCCATTTACTCGGTATATTGGTGAGGACCCAGCAACCAAATGGACATCGGACGCACCTTTTTGATGCCCTGCTTTTAGTATATCATCTAATGTCTTCATGAAGCCCTCCTTTTAATCATCTAAAGATGCCACCCTCAGAACTTCTTCTATTGTCGTTTGGCCTTGCTTAACTTTTACTAAGCCATCATCAATCAAGAAGCGCACGCCTGAATTTTTAATGTGCTCTTCAATTTCTGCAATACTTGCCTTGTTCATCAACAAGCGTTTAACTTCATCCGTAATAATAATTAATTCATGAATCGCCATTCGACCTCGGTAGCCACTATGACGACAAGCATCACAGCCTTCACCAATTGTAATTTCTTCAATTTCCATATTTCGCTTCGCAAAAACATCCTTTTCAACTAATGATGCCTTTCGAGTTACTTTACAGTCCTTACAGACGCGCCGAACTAATCGTTGGGCCATTACGCCATTTAAGGCAGATACAATCAAGTAGCGCTCAATACCCATGTCAAACAGTCGAGGAATCGCATCAACCGCACTATTTGTGTGCAGTGTACTAAAGACCAAGTGACCGGTTAAAGCCGAACGAATACTAATCTCCGCTGTTTCTTTATCTCGAATCTCTCCTACCATGATAATATTCGGGTCTTGTCTTAAAATCGAGCGAAGTCCCGTCGCAAAAGTTAAGTCAATTGCTGGGTTTACTTGTACTTGGTTTATCCCAGCTAATTGGTACTCTACTGGATCTTCTACGGTTACAATATTTACTTCCTGACGGTTCAACTCATTCAGTGAACCATATAAAGTAGAGGATTTTCCAGATCCTGTAGGCCCTGTAATTAAAATTAAGCCGGATGGTTTCCTAATTAATTCTTCATAATCTTTTAAGGTATCTTCTTGTAGCCCTATATCTTCTACATGATTAAAGACATTTGCCATGTCTAAGATACGAATAACCACTTTCTCACCAAAAACAGTTGGCAAGGTTGAAACACGCAAGTTTACTGTGTTCTCGTTCACCGTCGTTCGAATCCGACCATCTTGGGGTAATCGCGTTTCGGTGATGTTTAACCCGGACATAATCTTAATTCTAGAAATCAGTGAGTTTAACAAGTTAATCGGTAGTTGCCGGTCATTTTGCAACGTTCCATCCACACGATAGCGAACAATAATCATTTTCTCTTGCGGATCCAAGTGAATATCGGATGCATGCATCGCCACGCCAGTCTCAAGCAACTGATCAAGAATGCGAACAGCTGGCGCCTCATCCGTTCCACCCATCATGTCAAACATTTCATCTTCGCCATCATATAATCGGTTGATTGTTTGGAGAATTTCGTCTCGCGTCGCAATGACGGGCTCTAAATGATAACCGGTCATCAATTCAATCTCTTCAATCGCATAAAAATCAAGTGGGTCATTCATCGCCACAATCAAATGATTATCTCTTTTTCGAATCGGAATCAGTAAATTAGTTCGTGCGAA
>CAZONN010000321.1:0-1508 GCA_964581235.1 uncultured Amphibacillus sp. | reverse complement strand
ACCAATTGTTAACAAACAAGTTGTAAATAATGCAATTGATCAATCACAAGACAATTCTGCTCAAGCACAAAAGCAAGCACAAAAAGCATTTGACGAAACAGTTTCAGAATCAGCTAACTACAAGACTGATCAAAAGACTGAAAATGCAATTGATCCAGAAATCAATAAGATTAGTGCTAACGTACAATCTTTGTCTAATAATATTGCTAAAAGTAATGTCGACTTAGGTCAAGCAAGCGCTAAAAATAAGCAAGAAGTTAAAGCAAATGATCGTGAAGCAGATTCATCAGCAAGCTTTAACGGTGATCCTGATGACGATGGCATTACAACCGAAACTTTAGCGAATATCCATGAACGCGCAATGGAAATGGCAGGCATGCCAAGTTATGCATCATTATTTACTAATTTAGCTGTTGTAAATGATGATCCTCCATATGTTGATGAGAAACCTGCCGGAACCGTTTATCAGATATATCCATATAACGGCCCAGCTGGCAATTATCCAAATCCAGTTCCGGGCGGAGAGACCATCGATAAGTCAAGACTGTGGGTCTCAACTCAAATCGTGATCACTGTAAAGGAAAGCGAAGATCCGAATGCAACAGAATCGAATTTCCAAAATAGTGCAACTACAATCGGCACGGAAACCAAAACGATTTCATTTGGATGTACTGCGTATATTGATGCAAACGGTAAAATTTTAGGATACAGTAATCCATTAAAAACAGATTATGGATTAAATTCAACAGATCCTAATGCTGTTAAAATCGGCGGTGAATCATTAGAAAAAATAGTAGATGGGCGTGATTTAACGGGATATAAGATTGCTCCGTGGTCAATCGATCATATTAATCAATTAATGGTTCACCCTAACGATCCAAATATGAATTATGAAATCGATTTGATTCCAACGCCGGTTAGTGCTACGGAAAAAATTCAATACGTCGATATCGATGATAATAATAAAGTATTACGAACAGATTCAGTCTCAGGCTTTGATGGTGAAAAAATCACCAAAGGTATGTATAACTGGGATAACACATTAAAGACTTTTACAGATCAAGGCTACCGCGTTGCAGAAAATCCATTTGTAAGTGAGCCTGATGATCAAAAAATCAGTGTTGATTCTAATACAATTACCATTAACTTAACTCACGGTACTAAGCGTATTACCCCACAAGATCCAACTAATACCAAGACAGGCAAACCAGAAGAAACAACCCGACATATGACCCGAACAATTAATTATGTTGTTCCTGCCGAATATAATGATCAAAAGCCTAAGAGTATTACGCAACAGGTTACTTTTACGCGTGAAGGTAATGAAGATTTAGTAACAGGTAATGTAACTTGGGACGCAAACGGTTGGCAATCAACTGATCCAAACTGGCGTGAAGTTGTATCACCAGATATTAATGGCTTAAAACCAGATAAAGCATCGATTCAATACCATCGTGTTACTCCAGATGATAAAGTGAAACTATTTTCTTTCACAATTTCATGCCATA
>CAZONN010000320.1:0-1511 GCA_964581235.1 uncultured Amphibacillus sp. | reverse complement strand
AAGTTGATGAAATTAATCATCTTAATGATAAGCCTGATGACATTAAATATCGCTTATTTAACGTTGATGATCCTGCTATACTAGAACCTTTTATTAAAATAGAACATAAAGACTATAAACAGCTTATCAAAGATAATAATATCAAACCTGTTAAACGTCGTAATGGTAAAACTATTACTATTAATATCAAATGTCCTTGTTGTGGTGCTCCTAAGGATTATCTTTACGATAATACTGGTAAACAAAATCAATTTGAATGTAAAGTTTGTTCTTATATTTTTTCTACTAATCCTAATAAGGATAAAGATGTAATTTTAAAATGTCCTCATTGTAGACATATTCTTAATCATAGAGCTTCTCGTGAAGATTTTGATGTTTATGTCTGTAAAAATAACAATTGCCCTTTTTACCTTAAAAACAAAGCTTCTTTGAATGATCATGATAAGAAACTTTATAAAGAAAATCCTACATTAATTAAACTGCGTTATGTTTATCGTAAATTCAATATTGATTTTCCTACTTTACAACAAGATTATCGTGAGTTTATTAAGTCTCCTATTGATTTATCTAGAGCTTATTCATCTCAATACATTATTGGCTTATGTCTTACTTATCACGTTAATTATGGGCTTTCTTATCGTCAAACTGCTTCTATTTTACAAGATGTTCATGAAGTTTATATCTCCTATAAAACTGTTGAAAATTACTGCAAAGCTGCTTCTTCTATTGTTCATCCTTTGCTCGAATTTTATCCTTATGAACTTTCTGACACTATTGCTGCTGATGAAACTTACATCAAAATTTTAGGTAAAACAAACTATATTTTCTTTTACTTTGATGCCATCAAGAAGATTGTTACTTCTTATAGAGTCTTTTCTAAACGTGATTCTTTATCTTCTATCAAAGCTGCTTATTCCACTTTAGTTAAATATGATAAATTACCTGAATCTTTAAAAGTTATCTCTGATGGTAATCCTATTTATAACGTTGCTGTAGAGTATTGGTGCCAAAAAGGGCTTCCTTTTCAACTCTTTCAAGTTATTGGTCTTACAAATCAAGATGATATCTCTCGGGAATATCGAAGTCAAAAACAAATTATAGAACGTTTTAATCGTACTTTAAAATATTATTATCGCCCCAAAGGCGGATTTACTTCTCTTGATAATGCCAATTCTTATATGGTCTTATTTGCTACCTACAATAACTTTTTAAGACCTAATAAAGCATTAGAGTGGAATGTCCCTGTTAAACTTAATGAACTTAATGGCATTACCAATATGCCTAACAAATGGATTGAGCTCATTAATCTTGGCTATAAATATTCTGACATCTATTGTTAAGTTAAACTTTTTGAAAATTTATAAACTTAACCTGTTTTCATCGTGTCTTTTTTTTATTAATTCTATTGTCAAAGATCATTCTTCTATCGCTTTTGATAGATTTTTATATCAAGATTTTCATCTTAATATCTTTTTCATCTAATGTTACTTGTTTTCCATAAAACTTTTCAC
>CAZONN010000319.1:894-1519 GCA_964581235.1 uncultured Amphibacillus sp. | reverse complement strand
GTGATGAGGGATGGTCAAGAATCAATCATCGTATGTAGTATGGAGAATGTTGATCCAGTTGGCATTCATACCGGAGATAGTATTGTCGTAGCGCCTAGTCAAACTCTTTCAGAGAGCGAGGATAAAATGCTTAGAAAAGCATCACTTGATATTATAAATGAGATCGGAGTTATCGGTGGATGTAACGTTCAATTGGCATTTGATCCAGAAACATCAAATTATGCAGTGATTGAAATAAATCCTCGAGTCAGTCGATCTTCTGCACTTGCATCAAAAGCTACTGGTTACCCGATTGCAAAAGTGACTACAAAGATTGCATTAGGATATAGGTTAGATGAAATTAAAGATACAAAAACAAACGAAGTCTATGCTTGCTTTGAACCAAATGTTGATTATGTTGTTGTGAAAATTCCTAAATGGCCATTTGATAAATTTCTAGCAGCAAATAAGCGACTCGGTACGAAGATGATGGCGACGGGCGAGGTAATGGCGATTGCTGAAAACTTTGAAGCAGCCCTATTAAAAGGGATTCGTTCTTTAGAAATTGGTCAATATTCGCTAGAACATAAAGTTACAAAAAATAGAGCTGATCAGGAGTTGCTTGAGAGAATTCAAATGCCTGATG
>CAZONN010000319.1:463-864 GCA_964581235.1 uncultured Amphibacillus sp. | reverse complement strand
AGGTCAATTTGATCGGTGCCATGACAGGGATTGATTTGTTCTTTTTAGAGAAAATACAAGGCATTGTTGAACTAGAAGAATCGTTGAAGCAATCCACAATTGAGACTTTGACTCGTAAAAAACTAACACAAATTAAGAAACTTGGTTTTTCTGATAAGGCAATTGGTGATTTGATGGGTTGCAGTCCTCACAAAATCTATCAATTAAGAAAAAAACTGAATATCATTCCATCATTTAAGGTCGTCGATACATGTGAAGCAGTCTCTACATCCATTTCACCTTATTATTATTCAGTTTATGACGAGGAAGATGAAGTCGAAGTCAGTGATCGTAAAAAAGTGATGGTCATCGGTTCTGGGCCGATTCGAATTGGGCAAGGGATTGAATTTGATTATTGTTGT
>CAZONN010000319.1:0-453 GCA_964581235.1 uncultured Amphibacillus sp. | reverse complement strand
CCCTGAAACAGTTAGCACCGATTTTGATATGTCAGACAAACTCTATTTTGAACCACTGACAGAAGAGGATGTATTAAATATCATTGAAAAAGAAAACCCATCAGGTGTCATCTTACAATTTGGTGGACAAACAGCCATTAAATTAGCTAACTTTTTCAAAGAATTAAATATCCCCATTTTAGGAACACAACCTGAACAAATTGATCGAGCAGAAGATCGAGAGAAATTTGATCAATTGATCCAAAACTTAAAGATAAAAAGGCCTGAAGGAAAAACAGTTTGGAGCGTTGATAAAGGTATTGACGTTGTAAATGAATTGGGATATCCAGTACTCGTTCGACCTTCTTATGTTCTCGGAGGCCAAGGGATGGAAATTATTTATCAAGAAGCGGAATTAAAAAGATATTTAGCTGAAGTATTCAAACGAGATAAAAAATATCCTGTCTTAATCGA
>CAZONN010000318.1:0-1529 GCA_964581235.1 uncultured Amphibacillus sp. | reverse complement strand
CACCCAATGGGTGAAAAAATGAATCAAGCAAATAGTTATTAGGACAACGTTAGTTGCCATTAGTAGAAAAAGTGTGAATTATTCAGGTTGGAGTCTTTTTTTAAAAAATTCAAGGTAAATTAAAACTGAGAGCTAAATCTAGAATTTAAATGAACTAATTAGATTCATAATAAATAGGCTTTGGCTCTGAAGAATCAGTTGTTAGAGTGAAGCTGATCATGATTCTATGCTTTAAGTTCAAGAAATTTCGATAGCCATAACCAGACCGTTTAATATTCTTAACCTTGTTATTCATGCCTTCGATTGGCCCATTTGAGAGAGTGTAGGTAAAGGCATTTTTGATCGGCTCAAGGTATCTTTCTAAAGTAGTTAAAGCTGTACGTATTTTTCGCGGATATGTTTCAGACTTTGCTTCTTTCAGTATCTGTTCGAATTGTTCAAACCGACGGTTGTGCAGTGCGTCTTTCAACTTATTGACCAAGCGATAAGCTCTGGATAGCACAGGAGACACGCTTAGTAAATATTCCAGCATAATATATTCAGTAACAATGCCACTATACAGTCGATTGGTCATGGTTTTTTCATGATTCAGTTGCCAATAGTTCTTAAGTATCAATTTCCATTGTCTTTTAAACTTTGTGTAATCACGTCCACGAAGATATCGAATTTTTTTCATTTCAATAATACGTACTTGATTGAGCGCTCGATTTAATAGTTGCACAATATGGAAGCGATCAATGATGATTTTAGCATTTGGGAAGCAGCTTTTTATTACCTGGAAAAAGGGTGAATACATGTCCATAGTGACTGTTTTGACTTGGCGTCTAGCTTTCAAGGAGTAGCGCATAAAATAGGAGATAAGATAGGATTGTTGCCTATTTTCTACAACGTCCATTATTTCATGCCGCTGGGCATCAATAAAGATTAAACTCATTGCCCCACTGACTTGCTTAACGGATTTAAATTCATCCATTGACAGGTGTTCGGGTAAGTAATTATAGGTCGGTTTCATTGTTTCGCCCACCTGATTGAGGACGCGCAGTACCGTGTGAGATGAAACATTCAAGCGTTTAGCAATTAATTTCATTGGTTGTAATTCAGCTAATTCCAACGCGATTGCTCTTTTAATGACATTTGAAATGGAACAGTGACGATCAACTAGTTTGGTCTCTGCAATAAAGGTCGAACAGCAATGTTTACAGTAGAAACGCTGCTTCTTTAACTTTAACAATACTGGCTTATAACTTGTTTGAGTCACTTTGACAGTGATTTCTTTCGTCCCATTTTTAACAATATCCGCATGAGATTGATTGATTATCCCACATTTTACACCCCCTTCCGGTGTGTAAGTTAATTTTCCGTAACAAATGACATGATTTATGCCTTTTATCTTCTTTTCATCGACTTTTTTTGCAAATGTGATATTTGGGTCTTTAATTTCAAAGCTTTTTCTAATAAACTGTGTATGGGTCATGTGAATCCTCCTATGTTTTGTGTGGTAACTTAATTATAGGAGTTCTCTGGCCCTT
>CAZONN010000317.1:0-1536 GCA_964581235.1 uncultured Amphibacillus sp. | reverse complement strand
AGATATTGATCAAGGTATTTTTGGACAAGTTTTACAAGCTGGATCTGGTCAAAATGTATCACGACAAATTTTAGTCGATGCAGGTGTGCCTTATGAAAAGCAAGCGATGACCATTAATGAAGTTTGTGGTTCAGGATTAAAAGCCGTTATCCTTGGCAGTCAACAAATTCAGCTCAATCAAGCTGAAATTGTCGTTGTTGGTGGTGTTGAGAGTATGAGTAATGCCCCCCATCTTCTACCTAATTACCGCTTTGATAAAGAACTCGATAAAGCTAAATTAATCGATTCAATGATTCATGACGGTTTAACAGATGCATTCAGTCAAAAACATATGGGGATTACTGCAGAAAATGTAGCTGAAAAATTTAATGTTACAAGAGCTGAACAAGATCAATTTGCTTTGAATTCACAACATAAAGCTCAATATGCACAAGAATCAGGTCGATTTGTTGATGAAATCATTCCTGTTCCAGTTAAAAGTGAGACAGGAGAAACCGTTCTTTTTGAGCAAGATGAACATATACGTAAAGATTTGAAAATTGAAGACCTGGAGAAATTGAGAACACCATTTTTTGAAAATGGTACTGTCACTGCAGGTAGTGCATCTGGTATTAATGACGGTGCAGCAGCTCTTATTCTTATGAAAAAATCAACTGCTGAAAAACGTGGCCTTAACTATTTAGCGACAATTAAGGATTATGCAGAGGTTGGTATGGATCCTAACCTAATGGGCTATAGTCCTTATTTGGCAATCAATAAGCTTGTCGAGCAAAGCAAAGTTGATCTAAATACAGTCGATCTATTTGAAATTAATGAAGCATTTGCGGCACAAAGTATTCCAGTTGTCCGTGATCTCGGACTTGACCCTAATAAAGTCAACGTTAACGGTGGTGGCATTGCCCTAGGACATCCAATTGGCGCATCAGGTGCAAGAATTCTTGTTACTTTAATTTATGAAATGAACAAAACCGATGCAAAATCAGGGATCGCCAGTCTTTGTGTAGGCGGAGGCATTGGCGTTTCGATGTTAGTTGAAAAATAATAAAAAAACAGGCTAATGAAGGATTGCAGTAGATCCTCCATTAGCCTATTTTATTTGTCTTGCTTAGTCTCTAGGTTAATTAATGTTTGTTTCAAAGCTAATCCAGAGCGAAATCCGGTTAATTTTTTATTCTTGCCGATCACACGGTGACATGGCAAAACAATGAGCAGTGGATTCTGACCAATCGCACGACTAACAGCCCGTACAGCTTCTGGACGATTAATTGAGGAAGCAAGTTCACTATAACTCCAGGTCTCCCCGTATGGGACTTGTTGAAGTTGTCGCCAGACAGTTTTTTGAAAAGAGGTCCCGTAAAGATCGATTGGAAAATCAAATGCAGTCGAATCGCCATCAAAATATGCTTCAAATTGAGCTTGCTCTAGTTCAAATAAATCTTGAGCTTGAACGAGTTGATAATTTTTAAATGTTTTAGTTAACCAATTTTCTGCAAAGTTATCTGGTTGATCCATCGTTGTCGTAATTAACGCTAGTCC
>CAZONN010000316.1:0-1538 GCA_964581235.1 uncultured Amphibacillus sp. | reverse complement strand
GTCTATTGAAGAAGAGTCGTGACCTAACGAGTGGTGAGATTGTTGAGCAAATCGTTAGCATCCAGAAGTATCTTGATCAGCAAGGTAAAGATGAAAAGGTTAGTCATATTGTTGTAATGGGAATTGGTGAACCGTTTGATAACTATGATCATACGATGAACTTTTTAAGAACGGTCAATGATCAAGATGGTTTATCAATTGGTGCTAGACATATCACTGTTTCTACGAGTGGTTTAGCGCATAAGATTAGAGCGTTTGCTGATGAGCAGTTACAGGTGAACTTAGCTGTTTCGCTTCATGCGCCGAATGATGAGTTGCGGACAAAAATTATGAAGATTAATCGCGCATTTCCAATTGAAAAGTTAATGGCTGCGGTTGATTATTATTTAGAAAAAACGAATCGTCGTGTCACGTTTGAGTATATTTTACTGAAAGGTGTCAATGACCGAAAAGAAGAGGCACTTCAATTGGCAAAACTATTAAAAGATAAGCGCCACTTATCGTATGTGAACCTCATTCCATACAATCCAGTTGCCGAACATAACCAATATGATCGCAGTGAGAAAGAAGCGATTGTTGGCTTTTATGAGGTACTGTTAAAAGAGGGAATTAATTGTGGGGTCCGTGTTGAACAGGGTTCTGATATTGATGCAGCATGTGGTCAACTAAGAAGTAAGCAAATGAAAAAGAATGCGTAATTGCTAAAATATCTAGGGGGAATTTTTGTGAAAATGACTTATCGATTGATTGCATTACTATTGATAATGTTTTCGTTAGTTGCTTGTGGTGGGACAGATGGTGAAGCTGGGACAGTCGAGGAACCTGACGTAGAGGTGGAAGCGCTTGTGGAGGAAACTGACGAGGTTGAAGAAGAAGTTGAAGAATTTAAACCTTTAACGAATCAAGAGATAGAGAAGATTGTGATTAATAACTTGGATCAGATGGATGCAAGTCAGGATGCGTATGATTATCAGGAGACGATGGGAATTGTGAATGATTCCATCCTCGAACCTGAACTAGATACTGAAGAAGTGACAGAAATTCTTGAGGCAACGAAAGAGAAATTTCAACGTTTAGTGGCTGATGAAATACTGGATGAGTGGACGAGAGATTATTTAGCTACCTTTTATTGGACGATGAGTCGTCAACATTTGCACAGTGATGATATTAGCGCTCGGTTTGAAGTATTGGATCAATCAGAAGATCATTTTACAGCGAGTTTTATCAGGCTGGCAGATGGTGCGGGCTATTATCCAGCAGGAACTTATGAGTTAGATTACGTAAAAGAAAATGGGTTTTGGGTATTTCTCGATATTAATTTTATTAGCGCTGGGAAAAGGCCGCTTAATATCACAATGAATGAAGTGAGAGAATATTATGATCGATTTGATCAAACGAATGGTGAGGTCATATCATTTTTTGAAGCAATCGAAGAAGTAGAAGTGAACGGTGAAAACTACTTAATTTATAAAGCATTTAATAATATTCATGCTCGAAATGTAGTTGATAGTGAGTATAATTTTGAAGTAGCAGCGCCA
>CAZONN010000315.1:0-1545 GCA_964581235.1 uncultured Amphibacillus sp. | reverse complement strand
AAGTTTATTAACAACCAATTTATTATAATGATAATGCCATTGCTTAGGCGCAGGCGCTTTTGGTCCCGGAGTCGCTGGAATGTTGGTTGTCATGGTAGCCCACGTACCGTTCTGATCATCATAACCATCATGTACGGTTTCAAATCTCAAGCTAACCCTATCGCCATGAAATGAAAGTAATCCAGTACCATAATACTCATATTTTCCACCTCGATGATCCCATTCTTCAGGGCCATTCCAAGTTGTCCAACTTTTATTGTCGTATGCGATGTTTGTTTCGTCAGCGTAAAGGGTTCCATCATGGTTTACGACAGATGAGCCTTGAAGTGCATATGCAGTAGTGTTAGTTAAACCTTGAACCTTTTCAACATGACGGGCTGATCCCGTCTTACTAATATTACCATTATTATCATAAGCAGCATTTAATGACGTCACAGCCATATAAGCCGTATCTTTATCGAAATTAATAATATTCCCGTGGTCATCATAGTATTGATCGCTAACTACTAAATCTGAAATTCCATAATACCAAAATCCATCAGTAGGATCCGAAAACAATTGCAACTCATGCAGGTTAGCACCACTGCCTCTTTTCACTTGATCAGACCAATGAATATCTGAAAAAGTTCTAACGATTTTTGCAATTTTATGAGTATTCCCGTTACCATCAATATACGATGAATTTTTTAGATTGTCGTAAGTAACTGTAACATTTTGATTGTTATTAACTGGAATAAATACATGGGCAGCTGATTGAGAGTCCATACCCATTCCTGTAAAAAAGTGCAGTTTGGGATTCATAGCTGCCTGTTGCAAGTTAGTACTTATTGCCATATGAGCATCTGGTTCACGATTTAACGCTAGGCCTTGTACTACCTGTGATGAAGAGAGAGCCTTTGCATTTGGATCAAGTTTGTGCGCTTCTTGCCAGGCAGACATCGCTGCTATGTACTTATGCATAGCTATTCCATAGTCGTTAACTTGGTTTCTTAAATCCTTCTCTGCACTGTTGTAATAGGCATCTGTATCTTTTAGCCACTGAGCAATTCCATTGTAATCGTCACTATTTTTCGTTGTTACTTGATCAGGATCACGAAATATCTTAAAGCCATCTAAAAGCTGATCACTTTCTGCAATTATTTGTGTTTGATCGAATGATGAGTGATTTCCTTCACTGTTGTTATATTTATTATAACGGTCATCATTTGCTGAATTTTGCTGATTGTTTTGTTTCTGTGCAGCGATAGCCTTATTAAGGCTAGAAATCTGTCCATTATAATCACTTTGGATTTCAGATTTTGTTTGACTAATTGCATCATCATCTGACGCATTAATTGGGCCTTTAGTTTGATCATTATCTTTAATTACTGTCAGACCCGGAATGCTTTGTGCCTGCTTCACTGCTTGATCAAGTTGTGAATGGTCTCCAGCATTCCCATTGTTATTACTGTAGTTATCATTTAAGTGTTTTGCTTTCGTAGCAGCTTTGTTCAGTTCTGAAATCTGATTATTATAATCATTTTGAATTTGTTGCTTAGCTGAGTC
>CAZONN010000314.1:1122-1546 GCA_964581235.1 uncultured Amphibacillus sp. | reverse complement strand
TGAAGAGAAAAGAAATAATTATATTCGGCGCATCTCAACTAGGAAAAATAGCTTTTCAAAAATTAGAATCAGAATATGAGATTACTCATTTTATTGATAACAATAGAGATAAACACGTTACTACTTTTTGTGGTTGCGAGGTCATCAGTTTAGCTGAAGCAGTAAAAAAAGAGAATATTACTATCGTTATTGCTAGTACATACGATATTGAAATTGCTAAACAGTTACTAACTGCAGGGATCAAGTCGTTTGGTGTGTTCACAGTAACTCATGGTGAATATAATATTACCTCTTTTGATTATTCTAATATTGATGATTTTTCTATCAATAAAAATAAAATTTGTTTAATAGTACAGAATTATTCAGGTTCAAATACCGTTAGTTTGAGTAAAAATATCCCTAAAACTATTGAGGGAAGATATGA
>CAZONN010000314.1:341-1112 GCA_964581235.1 uncultured Amphibacillus sp. | reverse complement strand
CTACTTTATATAAGGGGAAGTTAACAGCAACATATTATTATGATTTGATAACAAGCTATGTAATTGTGGCTACGCATGATTATAGGTGTAATGTTGATCAAATTAATATTCAATTATGGCATGGAATTCCTTTGAAAGGTATTTCATTTATGAGTAACTATCTAAATCAAAATGCAGAGGCAAATCATCAAGCGTGGTCAAAACTTGATTATATAGGATCGTCCTCACAGACAGCAACAACTTTACTTAATGCATGTTATGGTGTGGAAAAATCAAAGTATAAAATATTAGGTTATCCACGAAATGATTTCCTATTTTCGAATACGAGTAGATCAAAACTTGAAACGATTTTACAAAGGAACATCGGTGAAAAGAAAATTGTATTTTATTTACCTACATACAGGCAAAATGTGTACGGTGAAAACAATGGAGAGAGTAAGCAACTTCTTTCTCAATTAGAGACAAGTGAACTAGAGATATTTAATCAGTTTTTTGAAAAAAACAATTTCATTTTGTGTATCAAACAGCATCCAGAAGAAGCAAAAATTGAAAAGCAATACAGTCACATCCATACTCTACTTGAAGAGGATTTAGAAAAGGAACAAGTAGATTTATATGAACTTTTGGGAGCCGCGGACATGTTAATAACGGACTATTCCTCTGTCTATTTTGACTTTTTGTTATTGGACAAACCGGTTGTCTTTTTCACACCAGACATAGAAAAGTACCAATTGGATATAGCCAAAGAAAAGATACAGAATATTTATTTAC
>CAZONN010000314.1:0-331 GCA_964581235.1 uncultured Amphibacillus sp. | reverse complement strand
AGGTTTCTTGTTAAATCCAATTGATTATTGGCTGGCGGGTGAGATCGCTTCAGATATAGATAGCTTAAAAAAAGCAATTTGTAGGGAAGACCATTATAAACAGCGAAGGCAAGAATTAATTAAGATATTCCATCACTATCAAGATAATAAATCCGCTGAGAGAACTTGGGGATTTATCGATCGTATTTTACAAGATAGGTAAACGGACAAAGAAGGTGATTTTATTGGTTAGCGTTTCCGTTATTATGCCAGCTTATAATAGTGAATTATTTATTAGAGAAGCAATAAATAGTATTTTAAATCAGACTTTTCAAGCCTTTGAATTAATTGT
>CAZONN010000313.1:0-1547 GCA_964581235.1 uncultured Amphibacillus sp. | reverse complement strand
AGAGACCCCTCACGGGGAGGAGTCTCGATTTAAAATTTTAATTGATTCTGTATAAATTTAAGGATAATATCCAGTTTTATTCGCCTTATGGAGTTGGAATTTCTCCTGGCGTTCTACCGTCAAAGGTGTATTTACCGTCAGTATCTTTCGCTATTACTTTTGCGGCTAAACCAGTTAAATCTCCTTTTCTTTCATCCAAATAACCCGCAGTCTCGAGAGCGCCTACCGTAACAGTAAAAGCATCTGGATCTCCATCATACTCTTGCATTTCATATAGTCTCGCTGCATCAACTATCATAAGTTCAGTTGACTCAGCAGCACCCACTTTAGCTTTCTCAATCACATTCCCAATCGCAGGAATTGCAATTGCAACAATAATCCCTAAAATAACGATAACTGCTAGTAATTCAACTAACGTAAAACCTTTTTCCCCTTTAATCATCTTCTTAATCATAACTTTGTTCCTCCTTGATATTTGTTTAGTATTTGGTGCATCAAGTAAAGGTTAAAAAAGACTCACAACATAAAATAAACCTTTATGATGCCAGCCGGTTGCACTACTAACTCAAATCCATCAAAGTGCCCAAAATAAGATGAATTGTCATCGTCTCTGAATTAACTACTATTATTATATTATATGTTTTTCTATTTGTCTAGTGTTTTTTTGAAAAAAAATAACTTTTTTTTAAAATGCTTCAAATAATGAAAACATTGGGATAACAATCGCTAAAACAATTGCACCGACAATGATAGCTAAAAAGACAATCATAACAGGTTCGATTAATGATTTTAACTTTTCTGATGCTTCGTCGAGCTCTTGTTCATAGAAATGTGAAACTTTTAACAACATCTGATCAAGTGCACCAGTCTTTTCTCCAACTACAATCATTTGTGTAATCAGCTTTGGAAATACCCAATGCTCTATCATTGGCTTAGCTAGGGAGTCTCCTTCTTCTAATACTGTTTTGCTTTCTCTAAGTACCTTTTTAATCACACGATTAGCTATCACACGCTCAGTAATTTCTATCGATTGAATAATTGGCACTGAGCTATTTAATAAAGAACTCAAAGTTTGGGTCATTCGAGCTAAAACTGCTTTTTGAATAAATGAACCGAACAGTGGCAATTTAAGTTTGATATGATCAAAGATATAGGCGAACTTCTCTTGTTTGTTCAATACCCCAATGAAAACGACGATCACGGTGATACTTAAGATAATCAGCCACCAAAAGCGCTGAAAGAAATCACTTATCCTTAAAACAAACTGGGTATATGCTGGAATCTCTTGATCAAATGAAATAAACATATCGGTAAATACAGGGACAATAAATGTCAGCAAAAACATTGAAATTAGTAAAGCAAAAATCGCAATGACAATCGGATACGTTAATGCAGTTTGAATTTTCTTCTTTAATTGATACTGCTTCTCATAGTAATCTGCCATTCGATTTAAGATCTCATCAAGACGACCACTGACCTCACCCGCATTAACCATACTCACTAGTAGTTCTGGAAATATTTTATTGTGCTTGCCTAACGCGTCAGAT
>CAZONN010000312.1:1031-1584 GCA_964581235.1 uncultured Amphibacillus sp. | reverse complement strand
AAGCAACTCTTCGTCCTGCCACCCAAGCAAAGCGTTTTCTTTTCCACTTTTGGTTTTGCCAGCTCTTATTAGATTGATCTTCAAGTTTTCTCGGATATTTTCAAGCACAGCAATCACTACCCTCTTGTGAAATAGTATATCGATAATATGATAGGGTGCATCAGAATCGTATTTAACACTTGATCGCCCATCATTTTACAGCACAGTGCCTTCAAAAGCAATTACAGTGGCATATATATGCTATTGTGTGACTTTAAGACCTCTGTATGATTTATGTTGTTTTCGCCTATTATGTTTATATTTCTTTGTAAGTTTTGTATAAAAAATCAAAAATTCACATTCTTGTAATCTCTTGTAACAATTTTATGTTATACTTGGAACAAATCTAGGAGTTAAGGGGCGTATTTCTATAATGACTGAACAAATTATTAACATAGACCGTATGGAGCATATCATTGCTCTCTTCGGTAATTTCGACGCAAATATCGATATCCTCCGTAATGAGCTGAATGTTAAAATAGTTGTTCGGGGCGGAGAAATCAAGATCTCTGGC
>CAZONN010000312.1:0-1021 GCA_964581235.1 uncultured Amphibacillus sp. | reverse complement strand
CAGAGGCTGTTCTTATAGCTGCAAAAACTATTAGAGAACTCATCGATTTGATAGAAAAAGGTGAAAATATCAGCGAGCAGACAGTAAGGTATCTCCTCTCTTTAGTTAAAGAAGGAGCCGACGATTCTATTAAATCAATGGTATCTAGTGATGTAGTTACAATTACAGCAAAAGGTCGGCCGATTAAGTCCAAAACAGTTGGCCAGCAAAAATATATCGACCTGATGAACAGCAAAACCATCACACTCGGTATTGGCCCTGCCGGTACAGGCAAAACTTTCCTTGCTGTCGCAATGGCTGTAAGAGCTTTTAGAGCTCATGAAGTTAGCAGAATTATTTTGACACGACCAGCTGTTGAGGCAGGCGAAAAGCTCGGTTTTCTTCCGGGTGATTTAATGAACAAGGTTGACCCATACCTAAGGCCTTTGTATGATGCTCTTTTCGAAATGTTCGGCACAGATAATTTTGCAAAACATTTCGAACGTGGTAGTATAGAGGTTGCGCCGCTCGCATATATGCGAGGCAGAACCCTAGAGGATAGCTTTATAATTCTGGACGAAGCTCAAAACACAACCCACGAACAAATGAAAATGTTTCTTACCCGTTTGGGGTTCGGTTCCAGAGCAGTAATAACAGGCGATATAACGCAAATAGATCTCCCGAGTCCTGGGCAGTCAGGTCTTTTGCAAGCCTCCGAAGTTCTTAAGTCTATAGATGATATTGGTATTATGCATCTAACCGACAGGGACGTCGTTCGTCACAAATTGGTCCAGGAAATTGTAAGAGCATATGAAGAGTACAACAAAAGTAAGCGGAGTGGAAAAGATGAAGAATAAACTCAAAGTCAATATAACTGATATCCAAAAAGAAAAACCGATCCCTACAGGGATTCGTCTGTTAATTCGTAAATGTTGCCATGCAGTGCTTCGTTTCGAAGAAATGGAAGGATCATACGAAGTAAGCGTTCGCTTTGTTGATGATGAACAAATTAGAGAACTTAACGCAGATTATCGTGGAATAG
>CAZONN010000311.1:0-1598 GCA_964581235.1 uncultured Amphibacillus sp. | reverse complement strand
TCTTCTTTCCTCTTGAAACACGTACTTTTTTTTCTAAATAATTATCTATTGACCCGTATGTTTCGCGAATATAATCAAATGCAGTAATTAAATAAGCACTATTTGCAGAAAAAAGCGCAGTCATAGATTCTTGTAAAGATTCTGGTAAGGGCACTGTAAAACTAATAGTTTTTTTGGGATCGATATATTTGTTTGAGGCTAAATAATCTTCTTCAATGGTGTATTCGGGAACACCTAAAACATATAGTAATAGGGCTGAGGCAATACCTGCTCTATCTTTTCCTAAATGAGACGAAATGACAATAGGATAATTATTTGGATCTAATAATACGTCAAACATATCTGCGTATTTATCTGCACTGTTTTCTACAATCTCTTTATACGATTCTTGCATTAGATGAATTGTTTCACTTCGTGTAAAATTATTATTTAGTACTTCGTTTTTTATTAAAGAGAAATCACCACATTCAATAGGAATATTTATCTTTTGAATGTTTAAAAAATATGGATGTGTTTTCCTATCTTTTTCTGATCTAAAGTCTATGATTGTTTTTACACCTAATTTTTTAAGCTTTTCTTGATCAAATAAATTAGCATTGCTTAAATGCCCCGATCTATATATTTTACCCCATCTAATTTGAATTTCTTCATTAGTAAAGTACCCCCCCAAATCTCTAAAATTTAAAATATTATCCATTTCTATAAATCTATTGGATATTATTCCAGAAGTTACACCACTCGTCTTTAGAATGAAATACTCTCTCAACCCCGAGCCTGATGGGTTCAGTAAAGCAAATTGATCTTCTACCAATTTGGTTCTAACAGGTGCAAAATTTCTTACAGATGTGTCAGACATGGCAGAGTATATATCTATTTTACCCTCTACGTCGGGACTAACTTCCCATTTCAACAAAAAATTTCCATCTGTATTTTTTTCTACAACAGATGCAATCTTTATTGATGACATACAACTCATCAAAAGTAATGAGAGAACTAAAATAATTGCTTTATATATATATATCATTTTGTTTTTCCAAATAATATGGTATAGCAAATGTAGTAAAAGATATTGTTGGATGCAATCCTATTAGTTACCAATTAACATTATATACAACAATACAATTTTGTTTTGCTATATTTTCAAATTAAGCAGCTCATATTCAATTATAAAGTAAACACAGAATTACTTATCATACGATATTACCCTTTCTATGTTCATAAGTTGTTAATCGATTGTAGATAAAATATGATAGATTAATTTGCTTACTCGAAAAATAAAATTAAACCAAATCAAGTTTGAATATTCAATACAAACTTGTTTTAAGTTATCGAGAACAATTTGTCAGTTTTTCAACAGCAATATAACGAGTTTGACTAAATTATTTATTAACTTTGATTTTTATCATCACATTTTGATAACATTTGTAACAAACTGAAATACAGTAAATAATATTATTATAAACTGTTCATAAAATCTTAGCAACATCACTTATTTCAGTGATAACTAAATTTGAAAATTATTACTCAAAAAATGATCAACAGTTTCAACAGGCTAATACTATAACCATTCTTCTTTTTATAAACTTATAAAACTATAT
>CAZONN010000310.1:0-1605 GCA_964581235.1 uncultured Amphibacillus sp. | reverse complement strand
ACACGCTCGGAGGGATTCGAACCCCCGACACTCGGTCCCGGAAACCGATGCTCTATCCCCTGAGCTACGAGCGCATGATTTTAAAGTGACAAGCATTATTATAACGGATAATGCTTCATATTTCAATCGATAGTTTTTTTGATTGTATTTTTTTCTAAAGTGCTCTTGCTTCTGTTATAATAGAGCTAGGTTTAATTTCCCAACTGTTAGGGAAAAATAAAGCTAATATAAGTAAGTTTAAATTATTTGACCTTTATTGACCATTTAGTTAATATAAAGGTAGAAACATTTAATCAAGTGGATATAAGGAGGAACAAGAATGAATTTAATTCCAACAGTTATTGAACAAACAAACCGTGGAGAACGTGCATATGATATTTATTCTCGTCTGTTAAAAGATCGAATTATTATGTTAGGTAGTGCAATTGATGATAACGTCGCAAACAGTATTGTGGCACAATTGCTTTTCTTAGAAGCAGAGAGCCCAGATAAAGATATTTCAATCTATATCAACTCACCTGGCGGATCAATCACAGCGGGAATGGCAATTTTTGATACAATGCAATTTATTAAGCCTGACGTATCAACAATTTGTATCGGTATGGCTGCATCAATGGGGGCATTTTTACTTGCTGCTGGTGCACCTGGAAAGCGTTATGCTCTTCCAAATAGTGAAGTGATGATTCACCAACCATTAGGTGGAACACAAGGTCAAGCAACCGATATTCAGATTCACGCAAAACGAATCATTGAAATGCGTGATAAGATCAACCAAATTTTATCTGACCGTACTGGACAGCCAATCGAAGTTATTGAACGTGATACTGATCGTGATAACTTTATGTCTGCAGATGCTGCGTTGAAATATGGTTTAATTGATAAAATTATGGAAAAGAAATAAGTAATAAAAAATAACACCCGCTCAATTCTGAGTGGGTGTTTTACTTTACTTAAGCTTGTTCACTATAAAGTTCTTCTAAAGGCTTTGTAATTGTACGACTCACTTCGTTAATTAAATCATTTACACGTTGCTCTTCTGCCATTAGTGCTGAAATTTGCTCATGTTGTTGAACCGTTTCAACGACTTTACGAGCTTTGTCAACCTCTTCTTCAGTAATTTCTAGACCTTGCATTTGTTTTTGTTGTAGTTCAATTTGAACATTACGGAAATTATCAAACATCTTTTTAGCAATTTCATCTTTCATAACCGCTTCATAAGCTGATTTTAATCCCTGATATTCTTCACTATCTCTTAAAGCTTGCTGTAGTGCATTTGCACTTTCTTGAATTGCTGACATAATTATAAATCCTCCTAATATTGAGTTCATCGAACGTCGTTCATTTTCCACTGTTCAACTATAACAAACTTAAAACCAGATTCCAAATAATATCGGTTAACTTTTTTACGTTTGATCTTATTTATCAAACTGACGACAAGCTATAGTACGACACCATCTAGAATATTTGTTATAATTAAATCAATTCCATAATACCTATAATTTATTAAAGATACGTTCGTGGTTTATTCTTGATTAGTTAATTATTGAATGCATTCAAATAAAAAAACAATAAGCGAGGCATTTTCATGATTGAAAAACTTAGAAA
>CAZONN010000309.1:0-1605 GCA_964581235.1 uncultured Amphibacillus sp. | reverse complement strand
AATTTATTCAATGGCACGTCAAGGAATCTCGTTGCACATTAACGCATTATCAACATTGCTATTTTTCTTCACCTTAATACTTGTGGCGATTTACTATTTTATTTCCCAACGTGGTGGCATGAAAATCGGGGGTGTAAGGCGATGAAAAAAGTCATGACTGGATTTATTGCGATTACCCTTGTTTCTATTTTGATGCTCTTTGTGATTAGTCGGCTCAACTTTGCGCAAGGTTATTCTGGTGCTGACACGCTCACGGTCTTTAATTGGGGCGACTATATTGATATGGACTTGGTCAGCGCGTTTGAAGAGGAAACAGGTATCACTGTCATTTACGAAACATTTGATTCAAATGAGGCGATGTTAACAAAAATTCAGCAAGGTGGAACAACATATGATATCGCTGTTCCATCGGAGTATATGATTGAAAAAATGTTGGAAGAAGATTTGCTCATTCCTTTAGATCATGACAAGTTACCGAACTTTGTTAATATTGATGAGCGATTTATGGATTTGCCGTTTGATCCAGGTAACCAATATTCTGTGCCTTATTTTTGGGGAACAGTCGGGATTCTATTTAACCCAGAATTATTGCCTGACAAAACATTTACTAGCTGGGATGATTTATGGGACCCAGATTTAGAAAATGGTATTTTACTAATCGACGGTGCTCGGGAAGTGATCGGGATGGGATTAAATTCGCTTGGCTATTCACTGAACGATACAAACCGTGATCATCTAGAAGAAGCGTTAGAGAAGCTCAATCAATTAACGCCAAATGTTAAAGCGATCGTCGGTGACGAGAATAAACTGTTGATGGCAAACGACGAAGCAGCCGTATCGCTTGCTTGGTCTGGTGATGCGCGCGATATTATGTGGGAAAATGAAGCATTGACTTACGTCGTCCCAGAGGAAGGGTCTAATCTGTGGTTTGATAATATGGTGATCCCAAAAACTGCTGATAATGTCGATGGTGCGCATGCGTTTATTAACTTTATGCTCGATGCTGAAATTGCTGCGCTAAATACAGAATATGTGAGCTATTCAACACCAAATCAAGCAGCTTTACCACTGTTACCTGAAGAGATGGTGGAAGACGAAAGCTTTTATCCATCAGCTGAGTTAACTGAACGCCTAGAAGTTTACGAAAATCTAGGACGAGAGATGTTAGGCCTTTACAATGAGTTATTTTTACAATTTAAAATGCATCGAAATTAATTATGAAATTTTAACAGCTGACGATAAGTAACTGACAGACTCGAACAGAATTTAATAAATAAAAGGGTAAACAATAACTAAAGGCAATTCATTTTTATAACGTCAATGAGTGGTATATAATAAAAATATCCAGTATACTGAGCTCGACAAAATGACTTAGGAGTGAATTATAATGAAAAATAAAACAGCAATTATTAGGTTCTTTGTCAAATGGTGTTGGTGAGAAGTTTTAACCAATAATTTCAAGCTTATATTTCACATGTTTCGGCTCTTTTTATGGGCGGTAACGTTAGCAAATGATGATTACGTCGATGCCTTCATTCCAGTGGCTTTAGAGGTTATTCGCTAAGATACCCTTCAAATAATAATGAAAAACGAGGTCCTATGCTG
>CAZONN010000308.1:1018-1612 GCA_964581235.1 uncultured Amphibacillus sp. | reverse complement strand
TCGATAAATGTGAAATCTGAAAGCAAGCTTCTTATGATGTGACCGCCAAGCCTACTTGCAAAATAGCTACTGTTAATCTCAGCCTTGCCATGAGATTTTGTGTGAATAAATCGTTTTTCACAAAGGTCAGACAATACATCCATCGTATCTGCCTCTGAAAACCCTATTGATTTTAAATTGTCTCTGATATTTGGCCCATCAAGAGAACCACTTCCACTATTAGCGCTTTGCTTCACCAATGCATTCGACCTTCCTAATCTGGAGTCAAACGGATTTCCAATAACTGAATACTCTTCGCTGTACACTGATTGATTACCTAGCAATATCGACCTAAATGCTTCCTGCTTAGGCAAAGTGTATTTTTGAGTAGCTCCAAATATCTGTAGCGCTTTTGCAGGATCAGTATACCCTCTGGCTAAGAACTCTCGCGTCATCCTTAGAGCAAGACGAACGTCGTGATTTGATAGAACGTCAATTCGCTCGCCAATTTCTGTCCCAAGAACTGAGCTTTTTACTATATCTATAAATACAGATAAATCGTCCACCTTGAAGTCAGCACCATTTAATGCAGTAAAACTCCCTTTTTTATTTGAC
>CAZONN010000308.1:222-1008 GCA_964581235.1 uncultured Amphibacillus sp. | reverse complement strand
TCAATAGAGTATAAAGTAAATTCTCCAGGATTAAAATCAAACGCATCAAATGTTGGAGAATTTCTGTGATCTACATACGTCGACTCCCTCATGGCAATAATTAAATTCATATTCAATCTGCCAGCTAGAGCGATAGCGTCTGAAAATATTTCGGATTGCGTCTCGTCATCCTCAAATTGGTCAATATTGTCGATCACCAAAAAAACAGGGCTCTGCATGGATCCATGCCCTATTACCTTATCAACATATGGATTGACCTTGTTGTAGTCATCCATAATCACTTTAGTGATTTGCTCATCAAAGCCACCTTGATTCTTCGAGAGAAGAAACATTGGCCCGCTTTTTAATGCGTTAATGTCATTGAAGTATGCGTCTTTAATTGATCTATTGTAATCATTGAAATAATCATCACTTTTTATGTACTCAAATAGCGCACTATAAATAAAGTCTATTGGAGATTCATTCTTAGAGAAATTCCTGAAATCAATATCAATCCAGTGCGGGTAAGGCCCATCTTTTGATTTTTCAAAATATAATGCTGACGCCACTCTCCTTGTATATTGTAAAAATGTAGTTTTCCCTGTTCCGACAGTGCCTAATATCAATATTGCTAAAGGTCTGGCGTTTGAAGAAGCAGCTGCAATGGAGTCAACAAGAGATGAGGACTCTCTTTTTCTCATCGGACGTTTTGGCTGGGATGCAAATAGGGGTTCCCTTTTTTGCAAGTGCATTTGGATTCTTTTATCAAATTTCTGCCGATCAGCATTTTTCACATAACACTTTTCC
>CAZONN010000308.1:0-212 GCA_964581235.1 uncultured Amphibacillus sp. | reverse complement strand
GCAAATCTTTATCTGAATTGATAATTGAATCAGAAAATGCACTTACGACTTCATTCTCGATCAAAGGATATATTGGATTTGCAGTTCTTGATCCAGCCCCTTTAAAAAACTTATTCAGCCTTCGCTCTTCAAATTGATCCGTATTTCTACCGATAAGCTCAATAGCTAAATTGCCATCAATAACCCCATCTCTGGACAAAAGACTTTTAAAA
>CAZONN010000307.1:0-1626 GCA_964581235.1 uncultured Amphibacillus sp. | reverse complement strand
ATGGAGTAGAAATACCTGTTATTGGGTTAGGAGTTTTTAAGATTGATGATGGTGAATCCGTTTATGATGCGGTGCGTTCAGCGCTTGAAATCGGTTATCGCCACATTGATACGGCATCAACTTACAAAAATGAAGAAGGTGTTGGTCGAGCAATAGCGGATAGTGGTATTCCTCGAGATGAAATTTTTGTCACAACGAAGGTATGGAATGATGAGCAGGGTTACGAAGAGACGCTAGCTGCATTTAACCGAAGCTTAAAACGTTTAAATATGGATTATGTTGATCTCTATCTTGTTCACTGGCCAATTCCGGGATTGTATAAAGAATCATGGAAGGCTCTTGAAAAAATTTATCGTGATAAAAAGGCGCGCGCAATCGGTGTGAGTAATTTTCACCCACATCATTTAGATGATTTATTACCGGATGCCAAAATCAAACCGATGATTAATCAAATTGAACTGCATCCACAACTTTCTCAAGTTGAGGTAAGAGCATATTGTAAAGAGCACGATATTGCCGTACAGGCTTGGTCGCCTATTGGTAAAGCAACTTACCTTGACAACCCAGTTCTTCAAGAGTTAGCTAAAAAGCATCATAAGTCAGCTGCTCAAATTATGATTCGCTGGGATTATCAGAATGATATTATTACGATTCCTAAATCTGTTCATCCGGAAAGACAAAAGGAAAATGCCGACATTTTTGACTTTGAACTTTCTAGTGAAGATATGGAGAAAATCGAAGGCTTAAATAATGGCAACCGACTAGGAACCGATCCAGACACGATTACTTTAGATACTTTTTAAACCGAACCCCGATTATCAAATTAGATATTCGGGGATATTTTTTCTGAGTCGATCGTCCTATAGTTAACGTTAAATTTACAATCTGTTAACTAAAACTTCATCTTCTTTTGCTAGTCTACTAATAAGGAAATGTGCTTATTTTCACCACTACTGTCAGGTAGTGCTTTTTTATTAAGGGGGACTGATAGAGATGAAGGAAATTTTTAGCAAATTAAAATTAAATCATTTATCAATTGCTTGGAAATACGGGGTGATATTAATTATGGTTTTTATCTTATTAATCACTGCAACAACTTCTGTTTCAAGGGCCATTAGTCAGACAAATAGGGATTTGGCGGTACTTAACCAGGATTCTGATCGGGCTTTATTAGTCCATGAGTTAACTGAGATGATTCAATCAAAGGCGCTATCAGTCATGGGTTATGCTCAATTTGCTAGTCAAACTTACATAGACGATGTTGAGGAAAAAAATGAAGAGATTGCGAACCATATTGAAAGTATGATGTTACAAATGCCGAATTCTGGGCAAGTTCAGCTTCTAGAAGAAGTTGCTATTTTAAATCAGCAATTAACTGACATCCTTTATCAAGATTTTATGACGATGGGTAGTAATCGAGAGTTTGTGATTAGACTTCATAGTAATCGATATATCCAATTAACAGAGGAAGCGATATTTGAATTAGAAAGTTTACGTGATTTAATTATTGAGGATCGTGATCAGGCAGTGGATAATGCCAATCAGAGTCAAGCTTTTGCCCAATCGATTCTATTGATCAGTATGCTTGGCGCAATTGTGGTTGCTGTCGTGTTCGTTTTAATGATT
>CAZONN010000306.1:0-1632 GCA_964581235.1 uncultured Amphibacillus sp. | reverse complement strand
AAAAATAATCTATATGAAATTTGTCAGTGTGATCTTTATATTTGCTTTTATGTATGATGGATTTCACCCAAGCTCTTTTGTGGAAGTCTTGGATATTCCGGTGACAATTATATTGATCTGCGTCATGTTTGTTTTCATGTTTCGTGGGATGGAGGAGAAAGTTTTCTCGAAAAAGAATGCATAGATAGGTGATAACATCTATCTAGTGAGGAATTTCTTTTGCAACTATATTTTTGATGTAAATATACATTGATTTAAACCAAGTTACGGTTATTTAAGTATATTTAATAAAGAACGATTATGTAAATTTTAACATACTTACTTGAGGTTTTTGGGAATAGATTTAAGTATAATCAATCTTATCATGCGGTGAGAAAATGAAAGATGAAAATCAACAATTATTCACTAAAGATAAACGAATTAAAATGGTAAAAAAGACCAAGAAAGTCTTGAGTATCCTTATAGTGCTTAGCTTTTTAATGGAGCTCAATCTTATCATAAGTGATATTATTGAGAATTCCTTAGGTTTATTGGAAATAATCAGCTATTCGATTTCGATTTTAATGCTAATCTTGCTAGTTGTAATGATAAGAAATATGGATAAGGACGTGGAATAAGATCAATTTCACAGACTATTATTCAATAGATAAAGAGAGCAGGGTGTGAGATTATATATGATAAATTTAAGCATTTAAATATTCATCAAAAGTTAATCTGTTTCATTTGTTTAGTTGGAATTATTTATATGTTAGGAGTTATTAACTGCGTACTTTATTGATATGGAAAATGTATTGCCGAAGCTTCACACTAGTAAAAAAAGTGACTATTAATTGATTGAATTACGGAAAGGTTAATGAAGATATATGAAAAAGAAAATGCAACATTTAATCATCGCTAATTTGATTTTCTATCTGAATAATTTTTTATTAATCATCTTAATCAATCGATTTGCATTGAAGGGTCTGTTGGGATTATGGTTTTTTACACCGTTTATCTTTATTTTGTTTACTACCCACGTACTTGAACAATCCAAGCATCAGATCACAAGGGAAATTAGAGCATTATCAATCATAGATCTAGTTATAAGAGCAATCGTCTTAGTCATCAATTTTATCGTGATTAGCGAGCTAATCAACCTAAACTTGAATTATCTTCTCATTATCAATAGTGTTTTTCTAATGATAAATATGTCTGTTGAATGGACTATCCGTAAGAAAATACAACTTAATCAACTGACAGATGAGGAACCTCTGCCACGTCATATAATGAATTTAATATTGAGAGACTATGCTAGTAAGCAAATGATTTTGAAAAATAAAACGATTGAACAACAAACGGAAATAAATAAATCGTTTAGTTTGGCTGCACTTGTTGGTTACTCTAATGTGTTGATCGTTTTTTTAATTGTAGGTGGTATTTTTTCTTTTGCGGTATTTGGAAAGGTGTATCGGCTAATAACATTGATAGTTGCTTTGTTGACTATGCTTTTTTATCTTAATTTAGTGGATAGAAAACTACTTTTATTTTTTGAAGATACCGTGAAAAGTAAAAAAATTAATTATCGAGATAACGTTACCTTAATCATTGCGATCTCAATTATTTATTATTTGCAAGGCTTTGTCCATATTGGAA
>CAZONN010000305.1:0-1633 GCA_964581235.1 uncultured Amphibacillus sp. | reverse complement strand
CAGCCCTTTCCACCAACTCGAAAAGGCATCTGTAAAAATAGTTAGCACACCGTCATGAATCTCATACTGATAGTCATCACTGATCGTTAATTTCATCTCAATTCCACCTCGTTAAAGATTAATGTAAAAGAAAAAGGCTTTCCTGTTTCTCAATTCACTAACAAAGCAAAAAGAATAACAGACACGGATAACAGAAACAAGAAAACAGTTATAATTCCAAGTACTATCAATCCCGATGGTCTGTTCTTTATGTTTGATATAATACTTTAATTGTTTTTCTTCATATTTAATGCCCTCCTGTATGATTATTAATATGATAAACATGTATACCAGTCGATTTGTTTTTGCAAAAACCTTCTTCTATATATGCTTTTTCCTAAAATACAATCTGATAAAATTATTACTATGGACAAGACTTTCCCCTTCATAGGCTGCACTCCCTGTAATTAGTTGAAATAGATAACTATTTATTATAAATGTAAGAGTCAATATAACTCTCGACTTTATCTAAATCATCTAAAATTGGATAAATAGGATTTAGAAATACTACTACTCCGTTGGCTTGTTTTTCCGCGTTTTCCTTCGTTGTATATTCAAAGAATAAATTTGTTGAAATATAGTTTAGTTCATTTATAGTTGGCTCATTACCACTGAATTGAAGGACAAGTTCTACCACTGTATTAGCAGGGATTGAGATAGGATATTGAATTTCCCCTTCGATAATATTCCCTCCAATGTTCATTTTTGAAATGTTTGGAGTTATGAAATCTTTAGCATATACATTTTCGATTTCAATCTCTTCTTTTGCTTCAAATTGATAGACGAGTTCATCATCGCTTATAATTACCATAGTGGACATGTCATTTGGCATTGTATATGGGATAAGGTCATGAGTGAAGACATTACCTCCTTGGAACGAGTGAACGATTGGGGTGGTAAATTCAATTTTATTAGATTCTCCATTAATATTTAATACTAATTTATTGATTTCAATCTCACTATTTATTTGCTCGTTTGGAATGATTGTAACCATTAACACAGTTGTATAATAATCTTTATACTTATGGCTTTTAATTTTGTCGATTGTATTATCAATAATTTCAACATTGAGATTTTCAATGTTCGTACCCTCTAAACCTAAGTATTCATATTTCTTCACTTTGTTTTTAGAAAAAAAAGTAATTTCAAACGATAAAGAGGATTCATTTTCAGAAGAAATAAGAACCTTTTCAGCATTAGAATAAAGATCTAGCGTATCGTTGTTTGAACTAAGTTGAGAACAAGAAAATAAACTAATTGTTAATAACAAAATCATAGTATATAATTTTTTATTCATGAACTTCCCTCCAATAATTAATAAAATATTTTGATAAATCTGCTTCAAAGAATAATCTATCTAAAAAATGTTGAACTCCTAATATAATCTGAAACTTGTAAATCAAAATTGCGGATAAACTAAGCAGGTATAATTTCAGTTTAATTTTTGCCGATCCTAACTTGTAAAGGATCATTTTCATTAACATCAAAAACTTCAATCAATAATGGTGGTCGCAGATCGGTATCCAAAACAAGCGAGAGCAGCCCTTTCCACCAACTCGAAAAGGCATCTGTAAAAATAGTTAGCACACCGTCA
>CAZONN010000304.1:0-1638 GCA_964581235.1 uncultured Amphibacillus sp. | reverse complement strand
TGAAGTCTTTATCTTCTAAGTTAACAGTGTCAATCCCAATATGAATAAGAATTTTTAATCCGTTATCATCTTTAATACCTGTACATCAAAATTTATCTAGCTCTTTTAGTTCTTCTTTTCTGTTAATTTTACAGCAATATAGTCTGAGACCTTCGCTACACATGTTGACTTAGATTCTCAGCAACTCGTATACAAACAAATTTCAAAACGAAAAAAGACCGCCAAAATGTGGCGGAGTACCGACACATTTTGGCGGGATAAATCAATTCCTATTTATTTGTAGATACGATAAACTTAAAATATAAAGGAAAATATAAACTATAATACTTTTAACAGGAGCTGAGATTTAGATGATTAAGAAAAAAACGGTTAACAATAATAAAAATTGGGTTGTGAAGTCGCTAGTTTTTTTCACTGCTCTTATTGTCTTTTATACATTAACAATCTATCTATTAAGACTTTTAAATTTAGAAAATGTCTACTTATATGCTTTCTTAATCGCTTTTATCATTATTCCGCTCTCTAACAAACTATCAGGGTTAAAAAATAATGAAAGAGTTAAAAACAATTAGGTAAAATATTTTTCCAGATTAACAGAAGGGACATCAAGAAAATGCTTACTTACATATTAACTTTAATCACTGTCGATCTGTTCATCAAAGTCATTATCTTCTTTAATTTTATGGATCTGAATTTTAGTATTCTAAATGGAAATCTTGGATTTATCCCATTCATTAATCGAGATCAAATGTCGATCTTTAATTCTTTATTCAACTTAGGCATTAGTACAAACAAATTAATCATTATTAATGTTGTTACATTAATCTTACTTTGCCTTTTATACGCTCGCATTAAAGCGGTCTTTGGTATCGATAAGCATACAACTGTTATTTTCGTTCTGTTCATTTCTGCATCAATTTGCTCAATCATTGATAAATTTGTGCTAGGGGGTAGCTTAGATTATCTATTGGTGATTAGATGGATTTGTGATCTTAAAGATGTTTATCTGTTCATAGGTTATCTTTATTTTTTAAGATACTTAGTCAAAAATGTCGATTCATCAAGTTCTTTTAAAGATGATATTAAAAAAGTAAAAAAATTGTTTCAATTAAATAACAATACTATTAACCGATGATTAAATAGTTGAGTAAGAGAATTCATCATTATGATCTTCTATTCTTAACAGTGAAAAAGGAGCATCAATTATGTGTCTTATTGTTTTTTCAGTACTTACTTCAATATTAGCGATTATTAGTCTGTTTGGCATAATTAAAAATAGACAGCATAACTTTTACTTTTTGATTCCTGTTTATTTAATTTCTATTATCGCTATTGCTATTTTCAAAAACAATCCAAGAATCTTTGGTTTAATTAGTTTGTTAGGATTAGTACCTCTTATCGCTAGAATAAAGCAGGATTTGAATAAACGTAATATCGTTTTTAAAGGAAAATACACAGATGAAAGTCAAATCAAAACTGGGCACTTACCTAGTGATGCTGTTGTGTTTAAAGAACCTAGTACGATTATAGGCTTTATCTTGTCTGGCTTGATGGTAAGTATCCCCATTAATGTCATTAATTATGGTGTTCATTCATATTGGGTTAGAGACGCATCAAATCGTCATAAGATTATCTAAC
>CAZONN010000303.1:0-1639 GCA_964581235.1 uncultured Amphibacillus sp. | reverse complement strand
AAATTCAAACAACAAATGAAATTAGTAAGTTAGCTCACACACTATTAAGAAAGCATACAATTAAACGTGATAACATTATTAATCGATTTAACATTGATGTTCGTGCGATTCAAATAGGTGTGTTGTGTACCAAGTGTGAATATCGAATGATGAAGCGGATACACGGCTCATGGAATTGCGAAAATTGTCAGCATCAAGATCGAAATGCACATATCCCATCACTAAGCGATTATGCCACAATTTTTAACCCGTTCATTACAAATAGAGGAGCACGACATTTTTTACGGGTTGAATCACGCTATACAATCTGTCGCATGCTAAGCGAATTGAAACTCCCCGTTATTGGCTATGGAAAGTTGATTCAATATGATTTAACTAAACTAAATTCAAGATAAATTAACTTGATAGAACTGGCGAAAGCCAGTTCTTTCACCAATCATATAATGAAGTTAGAATTGGCATAAGCCAATTCTTTCATATTGAAAGAAGAAAATAACAACGTTTGCGTGCGTTCGCACGCAAATACAGCTATTTCGCACGTATCCACTGTGCGTTCGCACGCAAACACAAAATTTCGCACGCATCCACTGTGCGTTCGCACACAACCCAATTCCTTCCTCCATACAATCTCCCCTCAATGCAGTCAGAATTGGCCCTAGCCAATTCTCTCATCCTTCAAAGAACGAAGGAACTGGCCGCAGCCAGTTCCCACCGCCCCACCCCAACAAAAAAGGTCCTGACACGCAAACTTTCGCGCATCAGAACCTCAAACTCCATATACTATTAGAAAAAGGAAAATGGATTTAATTGATTCATCAACTGATTCATCAATTGTCCCAACAATGCATCGCCGAACAATGCTAACACGAGTGAGATAAGCAAGAAATGGATGATGATCACATACGTCACATCAAGTCCACCAGATTTTTCATTCGTTTCTTTAATCGTAAAGATCGTCCCAACGCTCGCAAGCGATACGATCAAGAAGATCAGCAACAATAACAATCCAGTAAATAAATAAGCGTTGAAAATACTTACGATAAAAGTCAGCACCGCTAGACCAGCTGGAATAATCATAAACGTCATAAACCGCGTAAACACAGCCAAAATGTCAATCTCAGACTTCATCAATCGAGAAACCCCAAAAATAATACCAACCGTGATCGCCATGAAAATAATAAATAAGAAAAATGGTAGAACAAGTGTAGCGAAGAACGGTGGTCGTCCCCAACTCCCAAAAACAAACGCTGAAGCCGGAATAAACAGAGAAAAGATTAATAACGTAATAAGTCCATTAATTAAATCCGCCTGCTCAGCACCAACATTTTTACTCGCTTGAAACGGCGCCTTCACACCATCAAGTAAATAATTCAAGAAACTCTGCCCAATCTCTTTCGCCTTCTCAACAACTGGATCCGGCTCTCTCGCAGGCATCGGCTTATGACCACCCGCACTCACACCTGCATCTGCAACCTCAGCAGTCGCTTGCTGCGCTTCTTCCTGCGCCTCAACCTCAGTAACAACCACCTCATCGGTTTGAACGTCACCGCCACCCTCAACTTCACCCTCAACAGGCTTCCGCTTCAAATGATCAATTTGCTCCCCACAATTCACACAAAACTTCGCATTCGAATCATTA
>CAZONN010000302.1:0-1640 GCA_964581235.1 uncultured Amphibacillus sp. | reverse complement strand
TCTATGGCATTTTATTTCTATACCACGATTAGCCCCGGAAAGTTAATTGTGTAGAAATTTAAAATATACCAAATGAAACAACAAAAATAATATGAATTGAATGATAAATTAGGAGGTTATAAGTATGCGGACAACTTACATGGCAAATGACGCAAATGTTGAACGTAAATGGCTTGTAGTTGATGCTGAAGGTCAGACACTTGGTCGACTAGCAAGCGAAGTTGCAACAATTCTTCGTGGAAAGCATAAACCAACGTTCACACCTCATGTGGATACTGGCGATTACGTAATTATTGTAAATGCAGAGAAAATTGAATTAACAGGTAATAAGTTAAATGACAAAATGTACTACCGACACTCAGGTTACGTTGGTGGTCTAAGAGCTCGTACTGCTGGTGAAATGCGTGAAAAACATTCGGAAAAAATGTTAGAGTTAACGATTAAAGGCATGTTACCAAAAGGTTCACTTGGTCGTAAAATGGCTAAAAAATTACATGTATATCGTGGTGCAGAGCATGATCATCAAGCTCAGAAACCTGAAGTTTACGAACTTCGCGGATAATTAAAAAGGAGGTAATTGATAGTGGCACAAGTACAATATTATGGCACCGGACGCCGTAAAAAATCAACTGCTCGTGTACGTTTAGTCCCAGGTACTGGACGTATCATTGTAAACAATCGTGATGCGGAAGAATATTTCCAATACGAAACACTTCGTACTATTATTAAACAACCATTAGTAACTACAGAAACAGAAGGTAGTTATGATGTTTTAGTTAATGTACATGGTGGAGGATTCACAGGACAAGCTGGAGCAATCCGTCATGGAGTAGCTCGTGCGTTATTAGAGGTTGATCCTGACTACCGCCCGGCATTAAAGAGAGCTGGATTCTTAACACGTGATGCAAGAATGAAAGAGCGTTACAAATACGGTCTTAAATCAGCGCGTAGAGCTCCACAATTCTCAAAACGTTAATCAAACAGTATATAAAAAGACTCTTTTCACTTCGGTGGAAGAGTCTTTTTTTTATATTTAAAAATCTCTACCTACTCGCTTCGATTGGGATCAAATGTTTTATCATGATTTGCCCAGGGTAAGAATAAAATGAGCTTATGTTTGTAGACGAACTTAAGATTCGTTTTTAATTTCACTAAATTACAAATGGAGTGAGAACATGACGACACACAAAAAATGGGTGTTTGGTAATTTTATCGCGTTTATTATTATGATAGGGATGAATTATATCATTGGGATGAGCGGATTGGATGTGAGAGATGTAGCAAATAACAACGAGGCGATTGTTCAACCTGCGGGATATGCATTTTCGATTTGGGGATTGATTTATCTCCTTGTGCTTGTCTGGATTATCAATTTGTTCTTTTCAAAAAAAGACAAGAGTACTATTACAGCACGGTTAACGTTTTGGCCGATTGCTAATTTCTTATTAAATGGTGCTTGGATATTCGCGTTCACTCAGGAGTGGGTATTTGTATCTGTTCTAATAATCGTTGCGTTGCTGTATACACTCATTGAGATATACACATCACTTACTGCAGTTTCGACACAATGGTTTGATCGAGCGCCATTTTCAATCTACTTTGGCTGGGTGACTGTTGCAACGATCGTCAATATCTTTACA
>CAZONN010000301.1:0-1649 GCA_964581235.1 uncultured Amphibacillus sp. | reverse complement strand
ATTTTTCTGTATCGACTTTATCAAGGCAATGTTTTAGATCTATTATGGTTACCATTATCATTTATGGTGACCACTCTTGTACATGAATTTGGACATGCATTGGCATATGCTCATCATCGAATTTTTGTTGTGTCTGTTCAAATAGGATTTCCTGTTTTCGGAAAGACAAAAGCAATTGTTACAGATGAAAAAAACTTTAGAGAAATACAAGCTTTTATTGGTATTGCTGGTTCAGCGACCAACTTGTTACTAAGCTTAATCAGTTTTATTTCTTTTCTCATTTTAAAACAATCCTTTATATATTATCTGTTAATGGTGAATACTTGTTTTTCAACTAATGTTCTTTTTTCGAACACAAAAGACTATCGAGATGTCAATCAATACACTGAAAAGGCTATGTACAAACAGGATAATAATTAATCATATGGTTAATTGTTATAAATAAATACTTTTGAAAGGAGGTGGAACAAATGTATATTGAGCCAAAGATTGAAGCAATCGAAATGGAGAAAGCTGCTGTAGAATCACTTTATCTAGATCTTCACATTCACCTGTAGAGTAGACATAATATTTATTTATCAAGTAGAGGGTAGGTTATCTACCCTCTAATCAAATTTGGAGGAAAATAATGAATTTAAATAAATGTTATAAGAAATCATTAGATTTTCGTTGGCAACATGATGCTTCTGGAACAATATTATTTAATGTTAAGACGAAACAGTCTTATAAATTAAATAAAACAGCATTTGAGATTTGGGAAAAATTTAATGGAAACTCAATTGAAAGTATTTTGAAATTATTAGAGAGAAAATATCCAGACTTAGAGAAGGGCAAATTATTAAGTGATATCTTGAATCTTATTTCCTTTATGGAAAGCAAAAATATGATCTATCTAAGGGAGGCTAACTAATTGAAAGCGATTGAAATTGATCAAATATCAAAAGTTTATAAAAAGGGTAAAACAACTCATATAGCTGTTGAACAACTTTCCTTTGATGTTGAATCTGGATCAATCTTTGGTTTGCTGGGTCCCAATGGAGCAGGTAAGACAAGCATCATTAAAATGTTGTGTGGATTATTAAAGCCAACAACAGGAGATGTAAAAATATATGGGAACTCTATTATTAAGAACGAGCAACAAGCACGCCTATTATTAGGAACTTTGCTAGAAGGAAAACGAGGCTTATATTGGCCAATGACTGTCAAAGAGAATCTCACATACTTCGGAAAAATAAGATTAATGAGAAAATACGAATTGAAAACTCGAATAGCAGAGCTCATCGAGCAGATGGGCTTACAACAATATGAAGAACAAGCAGTAGGAAAATTATCAACAGGGAATCAACAAAAAGTTGCCTTAGCAGTAGCGATGATACATAAACCTAATTTATTACTTTTGGATGAACCTACTCTTGGACTTGATCTACAAGCCGCGATTCAATTAAAAGAACTGATAATAAAGTATGTACAAGCTGAGAATCGTACTGTTTTTTTAACAACTCATGACATGAACTTGGCAGAAGAGATGTGTGATGAATTTTTAATTCTTAAGGATGGTAAAATAAATCGTCAGTTTAACCGATCTATTTTCTGCAAATATACAGATGCTTCTACTTATATATTAAATGTTCATCCAACCGATAGCGCTG
>CAZONN010000300.1:0-1649 GCA_964581235.1 uncultured Amphibacillus sp. | reverse complement strand
TCTGATTTGATCGCTGCTTCTTCCAGTTCGTGCTCGCCAACGAGGACGCTACTTAAGCCTCGGCGGTTATCGACTCTAAATTTATAGTGTACGGTTGGTTTGCGCATATCAGCGTCAATTAAAAGCACTTTCTTTTCTTGTTGCGAGAAAACGATTGCTAGGTTCGCGATTGTAAATGACTTTCCTTCTGATGGTTCGGCTGACGTGACGAGCATTGTTTCAAGCGCACCGTCAACTGCAGTAAATTGCAGGTTCGTACGAATCGTTCGGAATTGCTCTGAGATTGGTGAGCGCGGATTTAGTTGTGTAATTAAATGTCTGATCGATTGTTTAACTGGTCTTTTGCGTTTGGCCATCGAATGTTGCGCCCCTTTCTCTTCCTGTACGTGTGAGTGCTTGTTGGTGCGGATTGATTAAATCACTGTCTTTAACTTTTGATATGATACCGATCACTGGAAGGCCGACGATCTTTTCGACGTCATCTTCGGTTTTCACTGTGGTATCTAAGTATTCAAGTAAGAATGCAAGTCCTACTCCGACCATGCCACCAAGAACGAATGCAATTGCAACGTTCATAACAAGGTTTGGGCTGACTGGTGTTGGATTTGCTGATAATATCGCTGGGTTTAAAATCGTCACGTTATCAACGTTCATTAATTCATCAATTTGATCTTGGAATACTTCAACTGTTACGTTAGCAAGATCAACTGCCATAGCTGGATCGGGATCTGTCGCCGTGACGGTAACAACTTGTGATCCGCCTTCATTACTGACGGAAATTTTTTCAGCAAGGGCTCCTGCTGTGATCGTCAATTGTAATTCGTCGACGACTTCGTTAAGGATTCGATTACTTCTAATAATGACGTTGTATGTATTAATTAATTCAACGTTTGTTCGTATTTCATTTAATTCCACTTGTGTGGTTGATTGATTTTGGTTGACGAGAAATTGTGAATTAGCTCGGTAAATCGGTGTAATAAAAAAGTGTGTAAAAATACCGCTAATTATGGCAGCCCCAAGTGTCAGGGTTATAATTAATCCGAGTCTCTTTTTTACAATCTGAGCGATCTCTTTGAGTGTGATTGTTTCCTCCATTTAATTTAATCCTCCAATGTTTTCGTTGAGTGTGTCCTGTTGTGTTTGGACGAAATTATACAGAGAATAGTATAGCATAGTTAGTTGTCAAATTGACAGGGGAATTTGTAAAGTTTTAAAAAGTTCACATTTGGAGGTTTCCGGAGTGAGCTAGTGGTGGTTGTTCTTCCGGAGAACAATTGGTTTTATGTTCTTTTGAGGGTGCGGGAATTGGTTTAATTATTAAATTTGTTATAATAGACTTGTCAGTTTATCTTCTTTTATGGGGGCTAACACATGCTAATCGATCAATTTATCGACAAAAGGCTTTTTACACATAATTTTCAGCCCATCTATCATTTACATAGTCATAGTTGTATTGGCTTCGAAGCATTGATGCGATCAGTTGATTTTCCCAATCCTGAACTTGCTTTTGAAGACGCTAAGCGGGCTGGGCGTTCTTATGATCTTGATACCGCTTCAATCGATGTTGCGATTCAGGCATATCGGGAGTCGGGACTCAGTGATGAGGATGCGTGTTTGTTTATCAATGTACTCCCTTCTACTTTAATTAA
>CAZONN010000299.1:1014-1657 GCA_964581235.1 uncultured Amphibacillus sp. | reverse complement strand
TAGCAAGTGTGTATTGAATAATATCTGCCAATTCATCTTCTAACGATATTGAGTCACTTTGCGCTTTACGTCCTTCAAGCTGATTAAGTATTTCCGCTGTTTCACCGATTTCTTTAACAAGTTTCATAAACAAGTCTGTCGATCGAACTTTATTAGTGTATTTTAGTGATAAATAGTTCTAAAGATTATTGATTGTCAATTGATCCACTCTAATCATCCTCTCTTTTTCCCTCTATCTATATAGTATAATAAACTAGTGATTAATACTCGACCCTTCCCGATTTGTTTTCTTATTTATTTATCAAAAAGTTAATCGTCATTCACACTTCATTAGATAGAAAAGCTCCTTTACCTAGCCCTTAGATTATTTCAAGGATCTAGTTAAAGGAGTTAAAGAAGAACGTTTAAAACAAATTGATTCTATGCCTTTTTAACAAACTCAGATTTTAATTTCATGGCACCGAAACCGTCTATTTTGCAATCAATATCATGACCATCTTTGGCATTATGTATTAACCTAATACTTTTTACTTTCGTCCCTTTTTTTACTGCCGATGAGCTCCCTTTTACTTTAAGATCCTTGATCACAATAATATCGTCCCCATCATTCCAATGCTTTGCTGCATCTTCTGGCTTTATATAA
>CAZONN010000299.1:0-1004 GCA_964581235.1 uncultured Amphibacillus sp. | reverse complement strand
CATCATTCAAATGATTTCCGTTCGCATCAGTGATCTGCTCATCATTGACTTCTTCCGCTTCATTTGGGTTCCATTCATGAGCACATAAGGAACAGACAATCAATTCTCTGTCCTCATATGTATATTCTGAACCGCAACTTGGGCAATTTGGTAATTTTGACATCATCTAACACCTCCATCCTATCATCTATACTAGCATACTTGGCAACTCGACTCTACCACTACAGTAATCATTTACCAACTACACATCAATTAATTCTCACGATTAACCAAAAATTGATCAATTGCCTCAACCGTTATTTTCTGTTGTTGATCCCTTGAGATAGTCGCATCTGGATCGCCTTTTTGTTTCCCATAATGACCAAACTGAGCATGGTTACCACCGTCTATTGCAACTACATTCTCAGTATAATCGATCTGATCAGCCACATCTGTCTCAAGTGTGCCAAAAATGGTCAGTGCATTTTCTGCAGGGTAATCACCGTAAATATACGCACCCATCAAAATGAGTCCATCGACTTTCGTTTGATTCTTTGATGCATAATTACTAGCCATTGCACCACCTAAGGAATGCCCACCTATGTACCAATTTGTTATACTAGGGAATTGTTCAATGACTTGATCCCCTTTGTTAACGCCAAAAACAGCTAGATTAAACGGCATTTTTACTAGAATCGTCGTGATCCCAGATTGCGCAGTAATTTTCTCCATCGTCGGTAAGTAAGCTGCATGTTCAACCTTACCACCTGGATAAAAAATCAGAGCAGTACCACTTGGTGTACTTGGTGCTAGCACGATATAGTCATCTTGAACATCAAGATTATTTTCAGTTTTCATGACAGCTAAAGCAACTTCTTCTGCACGATAGTAATTTGAGACATAAATAAAAAATCCAGTCGTTAATACAAGGATAAGAGTAATCACCGTAATCAAAGTGATTTTTAAACGTTTATTCATTAACTTCACCATTCTCAATTTTGTATTTACTATAGATCGAACGATAA
>CAZONN010000298.1:0-1660 GCA_964581235.1 uncultured Amphibacillus sp. | reverse complement strand
TGTTTAAATTAGCAAATGTCAGCACAGAAGAGCAATTTCTTAATCGTGCTCAGCTCTATCAAGAATGGAGTGAACTGATAGAGAAGCAAGCAGAAAAGGTGCGCCAGATCAAGCTCCACTTACCAGAATCAGTGACAACACCAATTATGGCAGGAGAGTTTTTGACGAAGAATGAACTTGAACTTAAAGTCGGCTCGATTCGTGAAGAGTTGGTGATAATCGATGAAGAGTTAAGTGAGTTGGTGCAGAGAGAGGCGGATCAGCAGGCAATTTTGAAGAGTTTGGCTCATTCGAAAGAGGCGGTTGATTTGAAGCATGCGTTTCATTTGACGGAAGATAAGTTGGCGTCGGGTGCGAGGGATTGGCTTGTTCGTCAGGTTGCATTAAAGCAGGTTGAAAAGACGAAGGCAGTGTTTCAAACGTCTTATTTACCGGTTGTGTTGGTGAAGGCGTCTGAGTTTTTAGGGCAGTTGACGGCTGGTCGTTATCTGAAGCTTGATTTTGATTTGGGTAATCATGAGTTGTTTTTATTGGCGGCCGATCAGCAAACGTATCGGTTGGATGAGTTGTCTCAAGGGACTGTTGATCAATTGTTTGTGTCGATTCGGCTTGCGATTAGTAGTTGGTTGGCTGAGCATATTCGGTTGCCGTTTTTGATTGATGATGGTTTTGTTCATTTTGATCGGAAGCGGAAGCGTGAGATGGGGCAAATTTTAGCTCAGTTGAGTGATGTGCATCAGATTATTTATTTCACCAAGGATATGGATGGACTTGATCTGAGTGGTGATGACTTTATTATTCTGTGAAATTCGGTTAGAATTGATAAAAGTGGGCTAGGAGAATGATAGTTGGAGAAGTCACAGAATACTGATGTGTAGTTCATTTATGCAAAAGACAGTTGAGCAATTTATTCAAATAATCACTAAAAGTTTGTCGTTGTTGAGTTTGGAGCGATTTTTGAATTTATCTCGAAGGAAATTGGTGATTAAAAAAGAAAGAAATCAGAGTCACGCCGGTTTGGCATGCTCTGATTTTTTTATTTTGCATTTTCGTAGCGGCTATCAAGATAGTCAACAATGTGAATCAAATAGCCTTCAAGCGTTTGTGGTTGTTTAACTGCAGAACCCCACTCTGGTAAACCGTGGTGACATAAAATACAATGACTAATCTGATGGATTGATTCAATATCTAATGACAGATCAAATTTCTCAAGTAATTTGCTGAAAAGTAAGAAGCCATATGGGATATGTCCGACCATCACTCCAAGTGGATCCATACTAATCCCCGCTTGCTTGCGTTCGTTTAAGCTTTCGGTATTTGCTGTCGGGTACAGCACCTCAAATGCTTTATCTGATAATCCGGCATGATCATATTCAAGAATTTTTCCAATGTCGTGGAATAAAATTGAGGTGATCAAGAGATTATAGTCTGGTTTTTGTTCAGCAAAGCCCATTGCGCCTTTTGTCATCGTGTAAAGATGATCAATCGTCTGATTCCAAGTTGAGGAATAGTTAAGTGGCTCATTATTCTTATAAGCAAGATACAGATCTTTTTTGTAACTTTTCTCGACGAGTTGAATCAGTGTAATAATTGCTTCAATATGGCCCTTGTCTTCATTCATAATATAACGAGCAATGCGCATTAAACCAACTGTGTGTTT
>CAZONN010000297.1:1191-1674 GCA_964581235.1 uncultured Amphibacillus sp. | reverse complement strand
TTTCAGTTTTGTTAGTGGTCTATCTACTGGATTTAGTGGAAATTTAGGTTATCCTCTACCTGATAATTGGTCATTTGATCAAATATCGACAGTTACAATTGGTTCTGGTGCAGGTTCGATTAACATTGATAATAATATCAATTCTGAAAGAGATTTAGGTGCATCATTTATTGACGATAGTGTCGAAGTACCTGATGAACTACTTAGTGATCCGAACCGTAAGTCGTATAATCAATTTGGACAGATCGCGCTAGCAGCTTCTCTTTATGCTAATTTAGAAGGTAATGATGATATTGAAGATTTAAACTATAATATATCTAGTATCTATAGAAAATACGATTATAGAGGTGAGAAATGGGTTGCGCTTGTAGGTCTTTATCCAGTATTTTTTGAAATTTTTTTGGTAAACACAATAGAATCTCAGGTAATTAAGGAATTTATAAATTTTACTGATACAGTTGAGAATCACGTAATTGGTGTTGA
>CAZONN010000297.1:0-1181 GCA_964581235.1 uncultured Amphibacillus sp. | reverse complement strand
GGTGTTGAGCATCTGTTTGGTTCAATAAGTAGTTATTTTGGACGGTTTGGTACGACAAATACTGCTGTAACAGATATTACAAGTTGGGCTGGAGACTTAATAACAGTCGCAACAAATGTAGTTGAATACAGAGATAAATTTGAAGGTGAGACTTTAATAGAAAAAACCTATAATGCCGCCTATGCTTTGATTGGAGCAATAGAAGGGGAGCCGTATGAAGATCTTCTATTTAATCTAGACGATCTTTTATCAGATATTGATGCATTCAATATTGCATATTTAGCAAGACAATCAAATGCAAGCCTTGCAGAAATTTTCCCATCTTATTATACACGTGGAGATGCTAGTACAAGGTTTACTGACTTTTTTAATCGACGTTTTGAAGGTTCAACAGATATGTTCTTTAGAACAAGTATCGAAGTGATGACAGGTGGTATTGAATATGCAGTGGTCAGAGAGTATTTTATTGGTGATTTGAATCTCAGTGAAGGTGAACTCACCGCAATAGGTGTAGCGTTTTACAATAAAATCACCAGCTTTATTGAACAAGGTAAATAATATTGTATTAGGAATTATTTATAAATCGTGATATGATATGAGTCATATCACGATTTATAATGACGATATGAAAATAAGGCAAACTTAATATAAGGTATGGTGATTCATATTTCTACACTATTACTAATATTAGTATTATTGTTATTTTCGGGATTTCTTATTTTATTTCTTATTTTGCCAGTATTCATTTTATATAATCTACTCAAGAAAAAGCATCATTTATATTCTTACCTACTTTTAGTCTATCCAGTTCTAATATTTTTTTCAGGACAACACCTTAGAGAAAAGGGGAGGACATTGAATGCTGCGGACTTGGAATCACTTCGGTCTGCTACCGGGGAGATTAAACATTTCCTCTCTATCGGTTCAGGTGATCATTACTTCTATTTTGGAACTATTCTTTTGATTGCAGCTTTTCCAATTATTTTTACGTGTCTATTTTTTGTTATCCACAGAATCTTGATAAAAATAAGGTGGATCTAGTTTAATTAAATAAAGTATTATCTCTTTTTTCAATAGAGTGAAACAAATAATAAGAATCTCAGTTATGGTGTTTTCATAACTAGGTTCTTTATTTAATTCTATCCACGTACACCTGAGTTCTAAACACTAGCTTTACATTT
>CAZONN010000296.1:0-1687 GCA_964581235.1 uncultured Amphibacillus sp. | reverse complement strand
GTGCTTGTATCAAGCTGTTTCAGCCTGTAATTCATGTCATTAATCAAGTCATAACTCATAAGTAATTCCTGCCAAATATCTTGATAAATTCGTCTTTACCATGCTCTTTATCAAATTTCTGTTGATATACTTTTTTCCATTTAAGCCATTCGTCCGATGGATCTCCGTGTAATCTCTGATGGCAATATCTACATAGATTCATAACCATTCCATACTGTTCTGATAATTGTCTTAACCTTCCTCCGAACACGTGATGCCTATCATCAGCGGGTCGTTTGCATATTTCACACGGCACATAATTAAACTCGTTCATCGAGCTACCCAATCGCTGATAAACTGATTTGCCTTTTCATAATCAGCAGCTTTAATTTCGCTTGTTTTGCTTAATTTAAAGTGATTAAGCATATCAGTAATAGCTGCAATTGCATCGTTTTTGTGTAATATAATTGCGTTTTGCTGCAAATCTTGCCGCTGTTGTTGAGTTATATAGCCCTGATTATTAGATTGAGTTGATTGTTGGCTTGTGCTATCTTCGCTTGCCTGCTTGTCCGGATCTTCGCCGGTTGGAATAGCAAAGGTCCTTAATAACAAATACTTATACGCATAAGTTAAAGCCTTACCGATTCCTTTATCCTGAGAATCTACCCCTGCCCCTGCACTGCAAACTTCCATTGATTCACCGCTTTCGGAATCAGCAACTAGATATTTTGTTGTTATCGTTGTTATTCTGTCTGTGCCATGTTTTCCGTTTGCACGTACCACGTCAAAATCTTCCCGGCGTTCTTCAACACCGATCGGCAGGATAACTAAACCGTGCTTTCGCATAGATTTTCCAACTTCGGTTGTTACCTTTTCTTCTGAGATAGCTCTGTATTTATTATTGCCAAAGCCAACTGAATCATCTTTTTGTAAATAAGTTACGTCTTGCATAACTTTTAATATTTTTTGATATAGATTCTTCACTTTTTACCTCATTTAATTTGTAAATTTTGATTGATTTTCAGCACAGCACCATCTATATTTTGACCGCTTTTCAGAGCTTTCTTTATTGCTGTCTTATCTGCTGATTCAGTTGTTTTAACTTTGATGAATTCTTTAGGAATTAGATCAATATCATTGACTTCTACTGATTCTGATTTCCTAAAAGATAAGGATGCCTTTGACGTTTCAATCTTTAACTTGTTAGCGCTTAGCAATGAGTAGGATAGATAATCTTTAAGCCTCTCAGCTTTATTCTCATGCTGTTTACGTCTAGCTGCGAGTGATGCCTCTTCTTGTTTAATTTGACCTGCAATGCTTTGTTCATTCTTGATGTATAAAGCAACTGCTTCAGCTTTATCCTCTAATTTGCTATCAAGTTCTTCTAACTTATCGAAATTAAGTAATTCGCCTGTTTCTTCATCAATTTCTAAGTTATTAAGAATATCGAGATAATTCGATGTGATGTTATATAATCTTTCCATTTTCTACCCCACTGTTCCATTTCATCAATCTATATTGATTGTTTCCTAACTTTTTAATGCTTATGTTGTCATAGCCTTCTTTAAGTGATCCTCTTACAATTTGTACTAAATCGATGATTGACCATTGTCTGACGAGAGTTACTTTGTCATTTTTTCTTTTTTGTGTTAAATTACTCATAGATAAATAAAAATTCCTTTCTAGGTTTTTAGCCACCACTTGTACT
>CAZONN010000295.1:0-1690 GCA_964581235.1 uncultured Amphibacillus sp. | reverse complement strand
GTGTAATCCAAATTGTATTAACACCTAATTCAGCTAAATAATCGATATTTTCAGTAACCCCTTTAAAATCCCCACCTTGATAAGCACCACGTGGGTTATCTGTAATCTGGTCATAACCAATGCCGTACGGATCATTATTACTTGGATTACCGTCAGCAAAGCGGTCGGTTAACATAAAGTAAATAATCGACTCGTCCCAATCATGTTCACCTTCAGCTTTTATGCGCTCAGTAATTGTCGCAGTTGCTTCAGTTGTGTAAACACCACCTGTTTCATCAACGACTTTAATTGGAATCGTCTTTTCACCAGGTTCTATATCCGAACTAACCGATAAAGTCACCCGATTTAATTCAGGAGAAATCGATAGTGAACTCGACCCACCTAAAACGCTTACATCTGCCTCGATTCTTCTAATTGATAAATCTGAATCATTAGTAATCTCAACATCTAGTAAAGCATGTTCGTTATAATTAAACGAGCGATTAACAGTTGCTTCTACTGAAATCTCAGCTTCACCTTCATGCTCTTCAGGTTCCGGTTCTTCATCTGAAACATAATATGGATTTGAAAATGCTTCATCAGTTCCTTCTTTAATGAAGATCTGTCGGTGATTTGCTAGATCAGCAAATGAGAGATTATCCGTCTGCTTTTGGCCCGTGTCGGGTTCAGCTCTTTCAACTAATAAGAATTCAAATCCAGATGCATCTTGATGAAGTTCAATATCTACATAGCCACCATATGGTCCAACATCTTCATTTGAAAATGGCGTTGCGCCTAGTGACCATTCGCCTACATCACCTGATGCGACAATTCCACCATTCCAATACCAAACTCCCCATGGTTCATAAACACCAGATTCAGTTTGATAATGAATGCGAATCGTTGGTTGATCAAATTCAATCGGCTCATAATAGAAGACTTCTCCATCATGAGTGACCCAAATTTCATCAACTTCTGGGCTAATCAGTTCAATATCTGTATCATCTACTTCTTTATCATTGTCCGCTGCGACATTTACAATTTGAAAGCCAAAATCTACTGCATCTTCGTTTAAGCCGATTTCAACATATCCGCCAAAATCAGTCGTTTGACTATCAGAGAACGCTTCACCATCTGGCCAATTACCTGATGGTTCTGATGCTACGTCACCCCAATACCATAAACGTAGATTTTCTAAATCTAAGTCTTTATTTTGGTAATGAACTTTCAGGGTACGATCTGGTGTTGGTTCAACCGGCACAACTGGCTCTACACCTTCAGCCGGCTTTTCATAGTAAATCGTACCATCACGTGTCACCCAAATTTCATAGGTATCTAGTTCAGTTAAATCAGCCTTTAAATTCCCAAAATGATTCACTTCACCTGAACTACCTATTTGAAACTCAACTAAACTTGGATCATCATTTAAAAGTATATCTATATATGCGCCAAAATCAGTTGTTTGTTCTTCTACAAACGGAACATCTTCTGGCCAAGGTGTTTCATCAGAATTCATTGAAGGTTCTGCTACATCCCCCCATTTCCAAACATATAAATCATCAAGGAGCAAGTCTTCATTTTCAAAATGAATCCTCAAATGATTCTCCGGAATCGCTTGCTCATTTGTTTCTGCAGAAATTGTTAAAAAAGGTATTGCATTTGAAATCGTACTTAGCAATAATACAAAAATCATAGATAGTGCTGTAATACG
>CAZONN010000294.1:0-1698 GCA_964581235.1 uncultured Amphibacillus sp. | reverse complement strand
ATTTTAGTGTTTGAGGCAGTTTTGATTTAGCTAATTGTAATTCGGGTATAGTATTTATGATCGACAATAATAAATTCATGAGGAGTAAACAATGTCAACAACATTTCAATTAAGCAATGTCTATTTCAGTCACGGTGAGCAACAAATTTTAGAAAATATTTCAGGGGAAATAGGCAATCAAACAACCACCACTTTCATTGGTCCTTCAGGAGCTGGTAAATCAACACTATTTCGCATCTTAAACGGCTTACTAAGTCCTGATCACGGTGAGATCTTATTTAATCATCAAAGATTAGCTGAGTTTGATCCGATCGAATTAAGAAAATCAATCGGTATTGTCTTACAGGAAGCGATTATGTTGCCCGGTACCGTTTTTGACAATTTAGCAATCACTAGTCAATTACATAATCATTCCTTTTCCATGGATGACGCCGAAATACTATTGGATCTCGTCGATTTAGACCGACAGTTTTTGCATAAAACGGCTAAAGATTTATCTGGTGGACAGAAACAAAAAGTCTCAATTGCAAGAACTTTAGCTAATCAACCCAAAGTGCTTTTATTAGATGAAATTACTGCTTCACTCGACCAAATTTCTGTTAAAGCAATTGAACAAACAATTAAGAAAATCAAACAAAAACATCAATTAACTGTGCTTTGGATTACCCACAATATCGAACAAGCAGTTAGAGTCGGTGAGCAGACTTGGGTGATGGTCGATGGCCAAGTAATCGAAAAAATAGATAGCAATCAGTTAGATCTATCAACGAACAGAGTCGTTCAATCTTTTATTAGAGGTGAAACATCTAAATGACTTTTTTCACACTATCACTCACACTATTATTTGTCTTAATTCCATTATTATTAGCCTATTTCCTAAAATTAAAGCTTGAAAAGGATATTATCATAGCAACAATTCGATCAATTATTCAACTTCTCTTAGTCGGTTACTTATTGCAATACGTCTTTGAAGCTGAAAACATGCTTTATACAATTTTGATGATTGGATTAATTATTGTAGCCGCCACACACAATGCACGAAAGAAAGGTTTTGCGATAAAGGGTATAACGTGGAAGTTGATCATAACTTATCTAACAATTGAGGTTATTACCCAAGGTATTCTGATCGGATTAAATGTTATACCAGCGACCCCACAATATATGATCCCGATTAGTGGCATGGTTATCGGGAATGCCATGGTCTTGTCTATCCTCTTCTTAAATCGATTTACCGATGAAGTGAATGATAAAGAAAATCAAATTGAACTGATTCTTTCGCTTGGTGGAACCCCGAAACAAGCCATTCATCGTCAATTAATTACATCGATTAAAGCAAGTACAATTCCGACAATTGAAAATCAAAAAACAATGGGACTCGTTCAACTCCCGGGTATGATGAGTGGTCAAATCATTGCAGGCGCTGATCCGATTCAAGCTGTTCAATTTCAACTATTAATTATCTTTTTACTATTAACGACGGCTGTTTTAACAAGTGTCATGCTCGGATTTTTATCCTATCCAACTCTGTTTAATCAGCACATACAATTGAATAAAGCAGCTTATTCTAAGCAAGTAAACTAACGCAATCGAATTGGCTTTGCATATAACTAAAGCTATGATATCGTTAAAATAGATGCATCAATTTAGGAGGTTTTTAATTGAAACCATTTCATGAATTAACAACAATAGAAGACATCG
>CAZONN010000293.1:0-1701 GCA_964581235.1 uncultured Amphibacillus sp. | reverse complement strand
TGAGGCGCAGGTGTTGTTTTTAAAAATGATAGATTGATAGCACCCATCTTAAGCCCCCTCCCGCCTAGCTAAAATCTTCGCTTTTGCTTTTTGAATATTTTCTAAGATCGGGATTTTCGACGGACAAATATACGAACATGCACCACAATCAATACAATCCAACGCACCCAACTTCTCTGCCCGCTCAATATCGCCCGCTTCATAAGCATTGCTAATCATAATTGGCTGCAAGCTCACCGGACATACATTAAGACACTCCGAACAACGAATACAAGGCGAACGCTCATCAATCTCCGCATCCCCTTTATTCAAAAACGTCACGGTTGTCGTTCCTTTGGTAATTGGCACACGACCAGAAGTGAGTGGCTTTCCCATCATCGGTCCACCATGAACCATCTTACCCGGATCACTTTGAAAACCTTCACAATCCTGAATTAACGACTCAATCGGCGTTCCAATCCGAACCCATAAATTTTTCGGCGTCTTCAACGATTCACCAGAAATCGTCGTAATCCGCTTCGTCAATGGTCGGCCAAAATGAACCGCCTCATAAATCGCATAAGTCGTCGCCACATTTAACACGATTGTGCCCTCATCTGCAGGTAATTGTCCTGGGGAAATTTCACGGCCAGTAATTTTTTTAATCAAATTTTTCTCTGAGCCTTGAGGATAAATCGTCGCTAATTCTTTGACATGAATCCGATCATCATTCGCAATCTCACGATTTAAAATCGAAATACACTCATGACTATCATCCTCAATCCCAATATAAGCATTCTCAACCGGAAAAATATCCAGCACAACACGAATACCTTCAACAATCTCTTTCGCATTTTCAATCATCAAACGATGATCAGCAGTAGCATAAAGCTCACACTCTGCACCATTAATAATCAACGTATCAATTTTTAATTCTGTTTTGGGTGATAATTTTACATTTGTTGGAAAAGAAGCGCCGCCCATTCCAACAATTCCTGCCTTCGCAATTATTTCGAGCTTCTTTTGTGGATTAAGCTCCTCGTGATCGGCAATTAGTGGGGATTCCCTTTCATCTTTGTAATCATTTTCAACAATAATACAAGGTTGTTTACCTTTAACAGTAGGACGATTCATAATCTGAACGACCTTACCTGACACTGACGAATGAATATTCGCTGAAATATGACCCTCATGCTCAGCAATCATCGTCCCAATCTTGACCGTATCACCAACACAAACCAATGGCTTCGCCGGCCCCCCTGTATGCATCGACAATGGATAGACAAGCTCCCTCGGCACCGACGCAACCTCAGTCAGCCTGCCCTCCGTCCTCTCCTTTCTTACATCTGCATATACACCCTCTTGCTTCCGTTTTAGCTTAGAAATAATAATATTCACTTCCCATCTATAGAATTTTACCCTCCCAGGCCAAGTTAAATTAAAACCCAAGAAATTTTATAGGGTACAGTTTAACGTAAAATCCAGCAAAAATCTATAACTTTCACAAATTTTTAAAAATCTTTTCCCACAAAAATTCACCCAACAAATTTACCTAAATCAAGTGAATTCCTTCACCTAACCTTATAGTAAACTAAACACAAAAAAACAGTGAGCAATCAGAAATCGCTCACTGCTTAGTTTATCGGTTACGTGTTGGGAAAACACGTTCAATCATTTCAGTGAATTGATCAAAAAATCCTTCGATCGGTTCACCGCGATCAA
>CAZONN010000292.1:0-1703 GCA_964581235.1 uncultured Amphibacillus sp. | reverse complement strand
TGGATGCGTACAGTTGCTGGTCGACTAGAGATGAGGTATCGATATTCTTCAACACTAGTTTACAATACGTTTCCATGGCCTAAAATAAAAGAAGAACAGAAAAACAAAGTAGAAACAGCAGCACAAAGCATATTAGATGCTCGTGCTCTCTACCCAGAAAGTTCTTTGGCTGATTTATATGATGAATTAACCATGCCTGTAGAATTAAGAAAAGCGCATCAAGAAAATGATAAAGCTGTTATGGAAGCTTTTGATATGAAAATTGGCAATACAACCGAAAGTGACAGTGTTGCTCAACTATTTAAAATGTATGAAAAACTAATCGCTTCTGAATAATTCCATAGATTTAGAGATAAGAGAGCTTCAGAAAGTGAAGCTCTCTTATTTTTTATCGACTGCGTCCTCGACTTCTCTTTACGCGTTTGCTCAGTTTTTTTCGTGACGCATTGCTCTCTTTCCATCACTTTTTTATTACTAACATCTGTGTGGAGATGACATTCACAATGTTATAACATTAAAGACTCTTAATTTTACAATATTAAGACATTACTCTTTTCCTAAATTGATTCCTCTTTTGTTCTTACTTCTTATCGCTAGGCTCTACTTTATTCGAGATAAAGTTACAGATTTATTATGGCATTGCCATCATAACATTATAATGTTATGATATTACAAAGATGTAAAGGTATAGCTTTATAACTTGATACTATTAAATCCATAGAGTAAGAAAAATTCTCAATTTATAAATCAGTATGAATTTTACAAACAAAATAACATTATAGGCTTATAACGTTATAAGCTTTTTAAATTATTATTTTTTGCTACTTCTTATTGCTGGATTCTATATTAGTCAAGACAAAGCTACAAGAACACCAACAATGTTATAACATTATAACATTGAAATGCTATGCCATTTTAAAATTATCATGTTGTTGAAAGGAGTATCAAGTGGTCAAGAAAATTGTAATTGCAAATTCAAAGGGTGGAGTGAGTAAAACTACTACCACTAATGCTATGTCAGCAGGCTTAGGACAATTAGGCTATAAAGTTTTAGCAATCGATTTAGATCCGCAAGGAAATCTATCAGATACTGTTAATTTAGAAAATACCGAAAATCGAACTGTTTATGAAATGATGAAAGGGGAAATTAAGGCAAGTGAAGTTATTCAGAGTGGGGAATATTTCGATATAATTCCTTCAAATTTAGATTTGGCTTCTGCTGACCTTGAAATCACTCAAACAGGAAAAGAATATCGGTTGAATGAACAATTAGAGAAAATAGAAGAGGAATATGATTTTATAATTATGGACACTCCCCCATCTTTGGGTATTTTAACAGTTAATGCTTTCACTTATGCAGATGAAGTCATAATACCAACAACAGCAGGAATTTTTGCAACAAGTGGAATTAAACAACTCTATCAATCAATACAAACAGTTAAAAAATATACCAATCCTAACTTAGAAATTGGTGGAATTTTGTTTACTAAATATGATAAAAGAACAATTATCACTTCCGACATTAGAAAACTGACTGAAATGTACAGTGAACAGATAGAAGCTAATATTTTTGAGACACATATAAGAGCCTCTGTCATGGTAGAAGAAGCCCAAGCAAATCGAATAGATATTTTTAGCTATAATGAAAAAAATAATGTGTCAATTGACTATAAAAAATTTATACATGAATATTTAGATAGAAA
>CAZONN010000291.1:0-1711 GCA_964581235.1 uncultured Amphibacillus sp. | reverse complement strand
TTAAACACCAAGAATATCGCACAGCAATAATCTCAGCAGCAGTAACCGGAAAAATAAAAGTAACACAGGATTAAGCATTTAATATGGTAGTAGATTCATTTGAAAAATATCTTAGTATTATAAGAAATGAGATTGATGTAAAACGTCCCATTTTTCGTGGTCAATCCAAACGTATTCAGGATGGTTATCCACTCATTCCTTCAATTGGCAGATATCAGAATTTAAAGGAAAAAAGTTCCGTTGAATTGGATGAACTGGAACATCATTGTTTAGAAACCTTTTCTAATCATGTACTGCCCCATGTAAATCATTTACCACAAAATGAATGGGAGTTATTGGCACTTGCCCAGCATCATGGTTTACCAACCCGTTTTATGGATTGGACAACCAATCCGCTTGTAGCCCTTTATTTTGCTACTCGTTCAAGCAAAACAGATAAAAATGGAAACCCTTTGGACAGCGCTGTTTATGTTCTTACAGGGAAAGCGGTTAGATATAATGATATGCTAAGGAAGGAACAAAAAGAAGATGTTGAAGAAGATAAAATTGAAAAAGATACAGAAGACCCATACAGTGAATTTGGGGTAGATGATGATAATGAAAAAAATGAAGGGATTTTAAACGAACCGGATGCTCCAATAAAGGAAGAAACTAAAGAGAAAGAAAAGAAATTTATTCAATCAAAATCATCACCTTTCGATATCGCTTTTAATGTGATTTATGACCCGCCACATGTTTCACCCAGAATTAGAGCGCAAGATGGTGTGCTATTAGCATGTTACAGGCCTTTACAAGAAATTGAAGACACAAATTTTATTGAAATATTAATAAAGAATGAGGCGCATGATGAAATCAGGAAGCGTTTAGACCAGTATGGTGTATTTGACAAACAATTGTTCCCCGATTTAGATGGCATGGCAAAATGGCTAAAATACAGGGTTTTTGAAATTGAAGGGGCAATTTAAAGGAATGAACTATGAGCAGACAAACAACTGAACAAGTATTTGAGAGTTATATTGAAGAAACCTTACTTCAAAAATCAGGATGGCTTCAAGGTACTAATAGTGAATGGAATAAAAAGCATGCAATTTTTCCTGCTCGTATTATTGATTTTATTAAAACTTCACAGCCCAAGTTATACGGGCAAATGTTAAAACTACACGGCTCAGAATTAGATGAGAAAATAATTACAACACTTTTAAAAGAATTAAATTTAAAAGGAACGCTGCATATATTACGTCACGGGTTTAAATTTTACGGAAAAACCTTTGATGTGGCTTTTTTCAAGCCTGCACATAGTTTAAATCCCGAGGTAGTTGAATTATATAACAAAAACCAACTGATTGTAACCAGACAGGTTCCCTGCCATCCTTCCGATAATAGTACCATTGATTTACTTTTCAGCATTAATGGTTTGCCAGTAGCAACTTGCGAATTAAAAAATCCTGTTACAGGCCAAAGCTGGCGCCACGCTGTAAAACAATACAAAACTAATAGAGATTGGCGAGCGCCTTTGTTCCAGTTCAAAAAACGAGCTGTTGTCCATTTTGCTGTTGACCCCGATGAAGTTTACATGACAACCCGTTTAAATGGTGATAAAACTTTCTTTTTACCTTTTAACCGAGGAGATAAGCCCGGAGAGATTCAATGTGGTGCAGGAAATCCCCAACATCCATCCGGTCATAGAACTGGCTACTTTTGGGAAGAAACC
>CAZONN010000290.1:0-1715 GCA_964581235.1 uncultured Amphibacillus sp. | reverse complement strand
ACTAATTAAAGATAGAAAAGCTGAGTGTTGTGATCATACACTCAGCTTTTTTATCTTTACAGGTCGCGTCGCATTGCTTTGAGAACATCGATTTGAGTTGCTCTCTTGGCTGGTCGAGCGCCAGAGATAATTGTTACGACTAAACAAATAGTAATGGCGATTGCGATCAGTGACCAAGGAATAACAGAGAACTTCAGTCCTTCAGGTAGTTGATCATCAAAGACAGATTCTAAAATGAGCGGGATTCCTAAATTAACACCAGAGCTGATCACGTAAGCAACCGCTGTACCAATGGCTGCCCCCATTAAACCTATATAACTACTTTCTAATATAAAGATTTGTTTAATTGTTTTTGGGTTAGCCCCAATTGCTTTCATGATACCGATATCTGGTGCCCGTTCAGTAACAGCCATTGTCATCGTGTTATAAATACCAATCGATGCAATTAAAACGGCAATTGTTCCAATAAAAATGAGTCCAGCTTTTGCGACGTTAAACAGCATGTTAATTTGCCTAATTTCATTGGCAATCGAATAAGCATAGTAATGCTCATCAGATAATTTAGTCGTTAAATCTTGAATGTGTTGAACTGAATCTGAATGAATATAAACGTTGGAATAAGTCTGCTCATCCGGTAGTTCAGCAAATTCGTCTGCATATGGATACGCACCTCGTGTTCCCGTGAATTCCTCAAATTGATTAAATAAATTTTCTGATACATAAACGTTCGCATTATATTCCCATTCACGCGAAGGCTGTTCAACGATCCCGACAATCGTAACCTCATATCCTTTTGTTTCAACGTTGTCTTCAAGATCTCTTTTTTCAATCTCAAATGAAACGGTGTTGCCGATTAATTCATCTTGAAAAGCATATTGATCTAGACGCTCTCCTTGTTCATCGTATAAATCCTCATGATTAGCATTGATCGGATATAAACTTTCTGAAAAATGATATCCAACAACAATTTCATCATCTGTTTCTGGATAGCGACCTTCTGCTAAATTCATTCCAGATGCTTGTTCAGAAGGAAAGTGGACAGACGCTGTCATCGTGTCAGTTTCGAAATTATTGATTTTGTAGATTGGGTCTTGGCTTAAATGATTAACACGACGAACGGAACGCACGTTATCCAGCGATTCGAAATAAGCAATATCTTGATTATTAATTTCACGGTATTCACCATCATCATAGCCATAAATCGTGATTTCATTAACTGCATCTTGTTCCATGACATCTTTTAAAAGTGTGTCGTGTAAACCGAATCCAACAGATGCTAAAACAATTAAAAATGTTGTTCCCATTGCTGAGGCAAGGACAGTCATAAAGATTCGCATTTTATTCTTTTTAATATTTTGTTTAACAAACCTAAATTGATCACTAAAGCGCATTAATGTCACCACTTTCGATTAAACGTCCATCTTGTATTTCAACTGTCCGATGGCCAATCCTAGCAACTTGTTCATCGTGAGTAATGATTAAAAAAGTAATATTCAACTCTTGATTTAATTGTTGAATAAAGTTATGTAGATCAGTTTCTGTTTCACTATCAAGACTACCAGTAGGTTCATCAGCCAAGATAATCGGTGGATTTAAGACTAGCGCTCGTGCGACACCAACACGTTGCTGTTGACCCCCTGATAACTCGCTAGGATAGTGGTCATGAAAGTCTTCGAGGCCAACTCGTGACAATGTCTGATCAGTGATCTCTTTAC
>CAZONN010000289.1:0-1720 GCA_964581235.1 uncultured Amphibacillus sp. | reverse complement strand
CTTTTTTCTATTTCTATAATTTTTTCTTCAGAAAATCTATATTTCAATAATCTAGCTGGTATCCCAACAACAATAGCAAATGGTGGTACATCTTTTGTAACTACTGCATTTGCACCAATTACAGCCCCATTTCCTACAGTGACTCCTCTTAAAATTACAGCATTTGTTCCAATCCAAACATCGTTGCCTATAACACACTCCTTTGTTGTAAGATCATCATATGGATTATCTGAGAATTTCACTGAAGTTGAAATTTGGTGATAATTGTGTTCACCTAAACCTATTTTAGCGTACGGTGCAATAGAACAAAAGCTCCCTATTTTTGACTTCGTAATTAACGTACCTTCTGCAATGAAGTTGTTTGCACCAACTTGTGACATACTATCTATAAATACATTGTATGACACTTTATTTGTTTTGTCAATTTTTAAAAATACAGGTATTCTGTTACTTAAAATATTTCTACGAAACATCAAGTTATAAATAAATGTGATGGACCGTAAAACAAGTCTTGCAATAGTCTTCATTCTAATTACTTTAAAAAAAACACCTAATATAATTATTTTGCTCCACTAAACAACTTGTTAAGAACTTATCTATTTTACTATCCTTTATTAAAATGTTCTCAGTACTCACTCTGATTATACGATCTAGAATTAATAACATTAGACAATATCATTATAACATAGATTATTCTCGTTTATTTTAATATAAGTATTCTGTTTTAACTCCACATCGATTCTCATATTGAAAAGAAAAAGATAGAGTATAATATCTGTAATTGAAAAACCCCAAAAGACTCCATACTGAGCAAATGAATAAATAAGAATTGGAATTACATAAATATAGTTTGCTTTATTGATATTTCGAAAAATAAAATAAATAAACAGAGTAAATATAAATATACCATGTGTTGCTAAAATTTGCAAGTAGCTATTATGTGCATGTGCTATATTGCCAAAATAATCAATATAGTATTTGTATGAATTATTTCCAAATATATAATTTTGCTTTATAAAAGATATAAACTCACCCCAAATTAAAGCACGACCACTTAAAATATCAATTCCTTCTCTACCTCTTGTTATTTGTAATATTACAAGATCAAAATTCAATAATAAGATAATGGAAACTAAAGTTATAACAGCCAATAATATAATTCTTATTCTTTGCTCACGCTTCATCCCTCTTATTAAAAACAAAAAGAAAAAAACCAATAAAGATGAAATAATTGTACGATTAAATGTAAGAACAACCCCTATTAGAAAAAGCAATATAAATAAACTTTGTTTTATATTTGAAAACAGTTTATATCTAAAAAGAATTAAAATAAAAAGAAAGAATTTTAGAGCAATAACGCTTGAATTACTACTTAAACCATATGGCCTCGTATCATATAGTAATTCACTATCACCATATGAAATAGCTAGTTCTGAGAAAAACGAATTAATGTTGAGATAGTACTCAATCACAACAAATAGAAACTCGAATAATGCAAGATAAATAAGCACTATAAGAGATTTTCTAGACAGAGATTTTGAAACCCAAAACATTAGGATCATTAATGCTGTCTCTGGTATTAATTGAAAAATAGAATATGAAGCATTAAAGCCAAATAGTTTATTTACAAAGCTCGCAAATACAATTGTAATAATTAGCAGTATATTTACATCGATTCCATGAGGACTGATAAATCTCTCTTTTCTAACAAAAAAGAAAG
>CAZONN010000288.1:0-1722 GCA_964581235.1 uncultured Amphibacillus sp. | reverse complement strand
AAAGAAAGTTTTACAAAAGGTAAAGTAACGGAACCGCTTAAATAAATGAATTCTGATACAAGATAATGGGTGGCACTGGTTATATTTCGAGCCACTTATTTACTAATCGAAGAGGGAGGGGAGGGATAACTCTTGATACATAGAGTTAATCTGGCAGATTTGGGTGGTGATATAAAGTGAAATGCGATATACAACATATATTAAAAAATAAGCGCTATAAAATAGTGTATATAAAAGATCAAATGTATCTTTTAGATACGAGATCGTCTTTTTGGGTGATATTAATTCCAATTATATTTTGGTTTTATCCCCATTCGATTTATAAAATTGAAGATGAAGGAATAAAAAGCAAACTAAAAACATCAGCTGTCAAAATCAAAGAAAACAGTAATTCAAATTACTTAGTGGTAAGTTTTTCTGTTTTTCTTTCTATGTCTATGAGATCAGTTGCGGTTCCATTGATCGATAAACTTAATCTTTCAAGCTCTAGAGTGATAAATATTAGTGGTGTTATTTTAATCATGCTAATTCTCATCTTTTTTTGGTTTAAAAAAATTAAATCTTACAAAAAAGAAATGAACCAGATTATAGATTTTAAAAATTACCCCAATGAGCGACTATGGATAAGACCGGTATCAATAAAACATTTTTTACTAGTATTAAGCAGTTATACATTTTCTTTGCTTTTTACTTTAGTTGGTTTTTATGCTTTTATTGAAATTGGAAATATTTTTTCCTTGTTGGTGGCAACAGGATTCTTTTTCTTATTCTTGATTATAGATCTACAATTAACTAAAGATAGAAAGATCAAAGCTAAATTTGTTTCAGTAGAATAAAAGAGTGTGCGGGTTGATAAATGCATAAATCATTTAGATAAGTCTATTCAAGTGGATCTTTTAATGAAGGAAGACGTAAACACATTAAAATTACAAAAATAGAAAGGGAGCATAAGGTATGTTACCAATCGGAACAATCGTTTATCTAAAAGAAGGCACAAGTAAATTAATGATCTTAAATAGAGGTGCAATGCTGGAAGTAGAAGGAGAACAAATTCTGTATGATTATTCAGGTTGTTTTTACCCTCAAGGCTTGATGCCTGACCAGGTTTACTACTTTAATCATGAGAATATCGATGAAGTTGTGTTTGAGGGTTTCAAAGATGAAGAAGAAACCCGCTTTCAAAAGGTATTTGAAGATTGGAAAGCAGAGAATAAAGAAAGTTTTACAAAAGGGAAAGTAACGGAACCGCTTAAATAAATGAATCGTGATAAAAAATAATGGGTGGCTTTGATTAAGTTTCAAGCCACCCATTTACTGTCTGAAAAAGGGAGGGATAGCTTTTGGCACATAGAGTCGATCTGGCAGAAGTCTATGATTTTCAATCTACTTGTAAGGCATATACGAAGGAATTACAAGCAAGTCTTAAAGAGATTCAAAAATCAATTGATCGGTTAAATCAATTAGATTCATTTTCAGGTAAAGCCGCAGACCAAGCGAAGCGGTATTTTGAAGATTTTCATCAGACCATTCTAACTACGTTTAATGGTTTGTTTACGGATTTGCAAACTAACGTAAGTCAAAATATTAAGCTCTTTCGATCAGAAGTGGACAGTCACAGTCAAACAAGGCTGAATACAAATGCCCTTCAAGATCTAAGAGAGGACATCAGAGATGATTATCGCGTTTTGAAATCAAATCACGATAAGATTCAACGCGTGATCA
>CAZONN010000287.1:0-1771 GCA_964581235.1 uncultured Amphibacillus sp. | reverse complement strand
TCCTCGTGCTCGAGGATGTGGCAGTGATAGACAAATACTCCTTTTTCAACTAACAGCAACTGTTTTAATAGCACAACTTTACATCAAGCCCTTCTTGCGCTCTTCAAACTCCTCTTTATCTATTTCGCCTCGGGCGTAACGCTCTTTTAGAATATCAAGCGCCGATTTATTGTCGAGCTCGGTGTTGGAATGGTTGGTTTGGTTTATTATTTTCACAACCACCCAAACGATGATCACAATAATAATGACCCCGATAATCCACCACAAGTCCATTCCAAATCCCATTCCCCAACCGTGTTCACCAAATCTGTGCATCATAACTTACTCCTTTTCTTTTATTGTTTGTTTTTACTTTGCATTTTTTCGCCATGGTCATGGTTCATCATTCCATCGCCTTTCTGCCTCATCCCGTTTTGTTCCAGGTTCATCATACCACCTTGCTGTGTAATCTTATTTTTTAACACTTCCCTTTGGTCGTTGTTCAACAAAGCCTTCATTTTTCCAGCGGTTTCATAAGCAGCTACACCCATGCTTATTTTGATGTCTGCACACTCCTTCATTTGCTTTTCAATCTGGTTTGCAGGCGCCATATCATCCAGCAGCTTTTTCAACATTATTTGCTTTTTCTTTAATTCAGATTGGAAGTCAACTTGCTGTTTTTTAAAACTAACTTGTAGTTCATCTAATTGTTCCATCTGCATATCGCTTAACGATAATTGCTCTTGCATGTTGGGCAATTGATTTACTATCATCTCGTACTTTTTCATTGACATGTCTTGGTCTACCATTTGCCCGCACATGGGGCACATCTTCATCTTCATCATTTCTTGCATTTCACCATTTTTCTGCATCATCATCTTTTGTTTTTGATTTTGCTTAAAATATGGATGTGGCGACGTCATGTTTTGAGTAAATCCAGTGTGCCCTATCATTAAAAGTAGGGTTGTTGCGATAATTACTAACTTTTTCATAGCTATTGATTTTAATTGTTTATTTACATTCAATTAATTAACTTCACAAAGTTATTTTGTTCTCATTTAATTAAACATGATTGATACAAAGATACATAGAGCTTAATGCTCAAGTGTTACACAATTCGCTAAATAAATTACATAATTTATTGGATCTATACATCATCGATCGGTTTGCGATTTTTTCTTCTGAGGTTTTTGAAATAAGTGGGTGTAAACCCAGTTATCTTTTTAAACTGCCCCGACAAGTGAGCCACACTGCTGTATCCCATTTCATAAGCAATCTCACTTAATGTTTTTTCATCGTAAACCAATAGTTCTTTTACTCGTTCTATTTTTAGATTTATCATATATTTTTCGATAGTAATACCTTCCACAGAGGAAAAAAGCGAACTTAGATAGGGGTAAACCAAATTGAGCTTGTTGGTAAGGTAATCCGAAAAATTCAACTTGTTTTCCTCTGAGTAATGGTAAACATAATCGATGGTAATATTTTTTATTGATTCGATTAATCTGCTCTTTGAATCATCGATGATTTCAAAGCCCATACTTTTGAGGTTTTTATTTAGCTGTTTTAATTCGTCAGGACTGACTTGTTCAACAGTTTTAACCTTACCCAACTGTATCTCCTCAGTTTTTATACCAGCTTTTTCGAAAATTTGCGAAACAGCCATATTGCAGCGGTTACATACCATGTTTTTAATGCTTATTTCCATGATTCTTTTTTTTGATAGTCTTTATAAGAAAAGCCCCAAAGCAAGGGATTTCTGGTAGAAACCAAATGGATGTTTTATCTATCT
>CAZONN010000286.1:0-1777 GCA_964581235.1 uncultured Amphibacillus sp. | reverse complement strand
TCAATTTCCACTCTTTATCGACTCTTCCACATATTAATTGTATGAAATTATTATTCATTTTAACTTGGTTAACTCCGGTTCAATTGTCTTTCCTGCTTATTTCGCTTATAATTTTAATAGCATATGATAGGAGGATCTTAAATGACATTCGAAAATGTATTACCACGATTAAGAGCTGGTGAAAAAGTCATTCGCTCGGGTTGGCCAGGCGCAGAACTTTATGTCAGATTAGTTGATCAAACAACATTTGATGGTGAAAATCTAAATCCTTACTTTTTAATTAATGTAAAAGGTGAAGGTTATACGATGTTTACACCAACAGTTTGCGACCTACTTGCAGACGATTGGGAAATTGTTGAGTAAAAATCATGTCCAGCGCTTGTCTGGGCTTTTTTTGTGAGGTGAAGACATGTTAAAGCAAGAGTTTTTAGGAAAAAACGTCCTGATTACAGGGGCAAACTCAGGAATAGGCTACGCACAAGCTAAAAGCTTTCTCAAACAAGGTGCGAACGTATTCGCCATCGACATTAACGACGATAACTTGCTTAATCTGCAAAAAAACGATCGGGAATTTTTACAGTATCAATTAGCGGATGTCTCGGATAAGCGGGCTGTCGAGCAGGCGGTGCAACATTTTGGTGCAATTGATATTTTGCTCAATACGGCTGGGGTGCTTGATAATTATGCAAAAACTTTAGATACGAGTGAGGCGTTGTGGGATCAGATTATCAATACGAACTTAAAGGGAACGTACTTGGTCACGAATGCGGTTTTGCCTCAGATGTTAGCGCGGAAAAAAGGTTGTATTATAAATATGACATCAATTGCTGGGCTTGTCGCTGGTGGCGGCGGGGCTGCATATACCGCTTCAAAGCATGGGATTATTGGTTACACGAAGCAGCTTGATTATGATTACATTCGTGACGGGATTCGGGCAAATGCGATTGCACCTGGCGCGATTGAAACACCAATGAATGCAGCTGATTTTGCTGGTGATGGTAAGATGGCAAAGTGGGTTGCGGATGAGACGCCTGCGGGGCGCTGGGCAAAGCCTGAAGAGGTCGCTGACTTGACTTTATTTATTGCCAGTGACAAGGCTGACTATATTCACGGCACAGTGATTCCGATCGATGGTGGCTGGCTGATGCGGTAACCTTGCAGATCAGTGGTGATTTTGTTATACTTGGCAAGCAAGTTTTTAACTTGTACTATGGCACTTTGTCAGAGCAAATATGCTCTCATCCTTTGGCCATAGTTATGACTAAAATAGCCGATGCTATTTTACAAAGGAGAATTTTTTTATGGAAAAAAATATTGAGCAACAAACCTCACGGACACCCGTCCAAGAATTAACTAAAATGGGTGTAATCGCAGCACTCTATATTGCGATCACACTCGCTGTCGCCCCTGTTGGCTTTGGGCCAATTCAATTCAGACTATCCGAAATGTTTAATTACCTTGCACTATTTCATAAACGTTATGTGATTGCAGTGACAATCGGTGTGGTGATTGTTAACTTCTTTTCACCTTTTGGGTTAATCGATGTTGTTGTCGGCGGATTGTCTACCTTCCTTGTCTTAGTGATTTCAAGAGCAGCTACGAAGCGGATGAAGAATTTAAAAGCGAAGATGGTTGTCATGGCAGCAATTGTTGTCGTGTCGATGTTTACGATTGCTGGGGAAATTTATTTTATTTCTGAAGAGCCGGTTTCTTTTTGGTTCATGTATTTAACAATAGCTGGCGGACAAGTTGTTTCAATGACCATTGGTGGATTTAT
>CAZONN010000285.1:0-1793 GCA_964581235.1 uncultured Amphibacillus sp. | reverse complement strand
AAGAAAACAATTGAACAATAACTTGAGAAAGATAAGAACTGAGTGGAGTGATAAAAATATTAAACGAAGTTTTGAGCCGCTAGAATCAATTAGCACATTTTGGAGTAATGATGAGAGTAAAGGAGACGGTTTGATAGATGATTTGACATGGAATGATCTGTCAATGGATGATGTGTTTGAAAAACTAAATCATACACGTACAAGTATTGGTGCAGAGAAGCTTTACTATACAATTAGATCAAATAATTTAAATAATCCCCTTTTTAGAAACAATAAATCTTTAATGAAAGAGTTAAATCAGAATCATGTATTCCGTGAGAATATTGAACTAATATTAATGAAATTAGGAAAGAAAAACTTTTCTAACAGTTCTTCATTAATGTATGGTGTAAATGATAAGCTAATGAAACATCAAATAGTCTACTTGTTTTTGGGCATAGTACCTATCATTTCAGTTGGTTTGTTTTATCTTAGTCCACAATTTTCTCTGGTTTTATTTTTATTGTCAATCACGATAAATGGGTTTGTATATCAATTTAATCGTTCTAGATATGAACAAGATTTTAATACATTAAATTATGTTGTATCAATCATCCAGTGTGCCAAGGATCTTTCCAAAATTGATCACCCTTTCTTAAAGACTATTAAGAAGAATTTAAGTCAATTAAAGCAAATTTTGTCTTTCAGAAATATAATTTCATCTAATGCTGGTTCTACCCAAGAACTACTATTAGATTATCTAAGGATTTTCTTTTTGTTTGATTTTATTGCATATAATCGGATTGTTAAAAAGCTTATCAATTATCATGAAGACTATATCTCTATTTGGCATACAATTAGTGACTTAGATAGTTTTATAGCGATTACTTATTTTAGAAATAATTACTCTAACTATTGTCACCCGCAATTTACAGAGAAAATGACTTTAAAAGGTGTGAATCTTTATCACCCTTTAATTAAAAATCCAGTAAAGAACAGTATTGAAATAAAAAACAATATCATTATAAGTGGCTCAAATGCTTCTGGAAAATCGACGTTTATTAAAGCTGTTGCAATAAATTGTATTCTTGCTCAAACAATTAATACAGTGTTGGCAGATCATTTTACGATAAGACCATCATCTATTTTAACTTCTATGGCTGTAAATGACGACATTGGTGTGGGTGATAGCTATTTTGTTGCTGAAGTTAAATCTTTGAAAAGAATGATTAACGTAATTAACGAAGGTATTCCTTGTTTTTTATTTATCGATGAAATTTTAAGGGGAACAAATACAGTTGAACGCATTTCAGCTTCTTCTGCAATTCTGAAATGGATTCAACAAAAGGAAAATAGTTTATCTATTATCGCAACACATGATCTTGAACTAACGGATATAGCAAAGGGTCAGGTTGATAATTATCATTTTAGAGGTTTTTTCAAAGAGGAGTCTATTGAATTTGACTATAAATTGAAAAAAGGTCCTTCATACACATCAAATGCGATTCAGTTATTAAAGGAGACACAATATCCCGAAGATATAATTAACACAGCTTCAAGTCTAGCAAATTACTTTGTGACACATGATCGTTGGTTAAGAATTAAAGACTTAGATAATCACGTAATTAAAATTGATTAGCAAACTTTATGGAGTTAATATCATTGCTCAGTTATGTAAAATTGAGTATGTTTAGTTTATGAAGAGAAAGGAGCAAAACTATGTCATTGAAAATTGAACAGGTGACCAAGCGTTTTGGTGATTTTACTGCAGTTGACAACCTGACGTTAGAGATTCCAGAGAAACAGATCTTTGG
>CAZONN010000284.1:0-1816 GCA_964581235.1 uncultured Amphibacillus sp. | reverse complement strand
TTTTAAGGGAGGGCGAGTGACTTGAAGCGGATAGTTTATTTTTTTATCATAATCTTAACTGTGTTTGTGACAAAACCGCTTTGGGAGGGGCCTGTGCGTGAGCAGATTCCTGAATCGGTCAGCGATACGTTTTACTCAATCAAGGAATTCACAACTCAAATCATTGATGGGGACTTTTCTCATGATCAATTGGGAGAACAGTATTTGTCGCTTCACCCCACTATCCCTGATGAAGAACAAGAACCTGTCAAAAAAATAGCCTTATCGATCCCAGACGAACAAGTTTTTTCAGTTGGTAACGTTGAAATTGGAGATGCGAAAGTGGACGTTGAACAACGCTATGGAGCTGCTATGCGAGAAAGCGAGAATGAATATGGTTTAGCTTGGTCTACTTATCACGAGAACTATCAAAACTTTATCATGGTTGCTTATGATGATGGCGAGATTGTTCGTGGTTTATTTACTAATCAAGATTTGCTCACTTCACAGTTTGGTCTCGGAATAGGCGATACGAGAGCACTTGTACATGAAACCCTGGGTGAATCTGAAGAGTTCATTCACTATGACAGTTTTAGCTATCAAATCAATAGCGAAGACGAATACGATATTTACCGAATAGACGGAAATTATGTGACCATTTTTTATGACCTACATGAAAGTGATCGCGTAACCGCGATTCAATTAATCGATGGGGAAATAGAAATGATCAAAAATGACCTTTATCCACCTGGCAGTCAAGCGTTGAAAGAAGGATTTGAGTATCAGCTATTTGATTTAACGAATGCAACACGTGTTTACAATGGTTTGTCTATTCTAGAGTGGGAAGAGAATGTCAGAGAAACGGCAAGAAAGCATAGTGCAGATATGGCTGAAAATCAATTTTTTAGTCATACAAATTTAGCTAATCAATCTTTTTCGGATCGAATGATTGAAGACGGGATTCGTTTTAGACTTGCTGGTGAAAATCTTGCCTATGGACAGTTTAATAGTATCTTTGCCCATCAAGGATTAATGAACTCAGCAGGACACCGTGAGAATATTTTGCACGATGGTTTCACTAAATTAGGAGTTGGCGTTGACTTTAATCGAGACCAGCACCCTTTTTATACGGAAAACTTTTTTACAGATTAAAATAATAAACGATGAAGATAACAAAAACTTGAAATTCAAGAATGATTTACTGATATCAATGATGACTGATTTAAAATAAACCACCGAGCACAAAAATGGTGTACTCGGTGGTATGAATGTACGTCTAATCGCCATAGCCTAGTTTTTTACTGCATTAAAGATTCACTTTATATCGCTTTATTAAGTGAGATCATTTCTAGTAATCCTTGTGCAACTTCGCTACCTTTATTGCCAGCTTTTGTTCCAGCTCGTTCAAGTGCTTGTTCGATCGTTTCTGTTGTTAGCACGCCGAATAAAACCGGTATATCTGATGTTAGTCCAATATGTGCGACCCCTTTGGCGACTTCATTCGTAACTAATTCATAATGTGTCGTTGCCCCGCGGATCACGGCTCCAAGTGTGATAATTCCGTCATATTTATGATTGTCAACTAATTTTTTTGTGATAAAAGGAATCTCAAATGCGCCTGGAACCCAGTAAATATCAATATCTTCTTCCTTAACCCCATGACGTAATAAATTGTCAATTGCCCCAGACAAGAGCTTAGAAGTGATTAGCTCATTAAATCGAGCGATCACAATTCCTACTTTTAGATTTTCTCCGTTAAAATTACCTTCAAATATTGGCATGTTAATTCTCCTTTAGTTAATTGACTTCTAGCTACCCAACCAACAGGAATTTTATT
>CAZONN010000283.1:1139-1818 GCA_964581235.1 uncultured Amphibacillus sp. | reverse complement strand
ATGCCCTGTAGCAGTTTATGTCGATAGTTATGATTGTCCGTGGGTTCCATTTTATCAAAAGCTTCACCGTCCCCATACATTATTCATATTAGATAAAGAGTCTGAAGAATTTATATTTTTAGATCAATATTCTAGCAATAGTACAATAAATAAAATAAATATAGAGTTTATAGAATCCAATGCAACCAGTATTATTATTTTCAAAATAGAAAAAAGAGATCGCAATTCCACAATGAGTGAATTAATTATTGAAAATTTAAATGAATGGAATCAATGCGGCTTTTCTCTATACGAATCTTTTATATCAGATATGAAAAATAATCTTAAAATTGAAAATGAAATCATAGACGATCCAGTTGCTTCTAAATTAATTATGTATTTAAAAAACTTATCTGAAGATCGGATAAATTTCATTGAGGCTATTAACTTGTTTGAGGAACATTTTTCAATAAATTTAAATATGGTCAAAACATATTTGACTGATATTGCCGCAAGATACGAAAAGCTGCGAGCTTACATAATCAAATGCGCGTTTTCACATCGAAATCATAAAATAGAGACGATTGCAAGCGAATTAGACCAAATATATTCTTTTGAAAGACTTGTATATGATGAAATACAAATGTTAGCGCAAGGAAACGGAGGATAATCATATGATTGAGCAGGAAATCAAATCAAT
>CAZONN010000283.1:0-1129 GCA_964581235.1 uncultured Amphibacillus sp. | reverse complement strand
AGAATCCATGTTTCTAAAATATAAAAATATACTTGACGAGCTGACTATATGTACGAGAATATTGCAAATAAATTATTATTTTGATACGCCGGATTTTCAACTAAATTCTTTAGGGAATACGTTGAGGATCAGACAAAAAGAGAATCAGTTAATGTTGCAGTATAAATATGAAAAACAATACACAGGCATTCAAAAAACCTGCAAGGAATTTGAACTTGCATTACAAAGATTCCCTTCATACATATCATCCAACGATTTTTCTTGCATAAAAACAGAGCCTGATCTTTCTTATGGATTTGTTGGCAATCTCATCACGGAAAGGTTTGATTATATATATGCCGAAACGAATATTTCGTTAGATAAAAGTTATTATATCGGAAAATGTGATTATGAAATAGAAATAGAATTTCAAAATTACAAAAAAGCAGAAACGATAATGAAGCTTCTATCAATAGGAAAAGCAGAAACCCACGAAGGTGGGAAATATGGTCGTTTTGTAAAAGAGCTTCAAAGATTAGAGAATGAGGAATATGGATATTGAGCCTAAAATAAAAAATATTATTATTGGACAGCTTGATATTGACGAAAATAAAATCGAATTATTATCCGATACAAATCTTCAAAATATCGGAATGGATTCAATAAGGTTTATTAAAGTAATTGTTGAAATCGAGGGAAAATTTGACATTGAGTATCCAGATGATAAGCTTCTGATTACAGAATCCGGCACGTTAGAAAAAATGGTCGCTGTTGTTAATAATTGTTTGAATAATACTTAAAGGGTGACATTATGAAAAAAAGATTTATCAAATTCTATATAAAATATACTACAAAAATACCCATTTTATTTTTTTCGGTAATTCTTTTTGGAGTTATGACAATTGTTTCTTTATCTCTTTTAACAAAGACCAGCGTGATAATTTCTAGTGATTGTGTGATTAACAATTGTTCTATCATTGTTGATGGCAAAATTGAATCACACACAGGATTCATTTATGTATACAGTGATCGAAATGAACAAATCTATTCTGTTGAAGTTTATGAAACAAACTATGAAAATAATAAAACAATATTTTTAGTAAAAGGAAATCATGAGTTTATTTCTGATATGAATAAAAAAGAAATTAAG
>CAZONN010000282.1:0-1836 GCA_964581235.1 uncultured Amphibacillus sp. | reverse complement strand
TGGTGGGCATACCTCCTGTTTGCTGGACTTTTATTTATTGCAATTGCCAGCTATAACGAATGGAAAAAGCAACAAGTTAGTGAAGGTAAACTTGAACAAAAACTTAAGAAATTAATCGCACATTTTAAAAAGTGGAATTAATAAAAACTGCCTAGAGTTAGTCTTTCTCTAGGCAGTTTTTATTTTAGTTAATCATTGGTCGTCAACGAGATGACTCTTCGCATCATAACTATCCCTTAATTGGTTTAGTTTCTTTGTTAACTTAATGAATTTTGCCTTATCTTGCTGATCAAGCGCGTGATCAATTTCCGTTAGCAGTTGCTTCTTTTCAGCTTCAAATAAGGTATAGTTCAAAAATTCTTGTGCTAATTGCTTTTCTCTTTTTGTAATAAAAAAGTCATCAGGTAAAAATGGATTATCCTCTAAAACAGCATTATACTCAGCGTTTTGATGAGAATTTTTAAAGGCTAACTGAATATAAATCGGTTCGTGGCGATTTAAACGAATGTCGTGGAATGATTTTTCTGCGTCAGTTGTCACGATATGATCTTTATAAAACCTGAAGGCAACTTCTTCAGAACATTGTGCCGAGATGATCATTCCTCTAGGACAAAATCGGGCTTCTCGAATGAAGTGAACATTAGACAATAAACTTTCATGGTTTATTAAATAATTTAAAATCCAAACACTTTCTCGTTTTTTCAATTGGTAATGAGTTAAAAACCAATTAATAAAAGATTTTTTATCCTGAATAGATATCGATGTGCTCATTTTAGCTTTCCCCCCTATTCCTTAGGAAAGTTGTTAATCCTTTAACCGGGCTAAATAACTTTCAATCTCAACATCACTTGGATCAATTGATAAGTAACGAGTAAAGATTTGTACTGCTTCTTGTCTCATACCCTCCTCAACTAAAAAGTATCCATATGCTTTAAGAAAGTCACTGTCATCTTTGAAGTCATCGTATGCATCTTGATAATGCTTTAAGGCTAAGTCATAAGTTTCTTCTGCTTCATAAGCTTTAGCAAGTTCCCATTTATAATATCCATCTTCTTCGCCTTGTTCTATAATATGAGTCAGCAGATCAATTATTGCCTCAAAATCGTCCTCTTTGCGATAATTTTCAATTAAAAATAAGATTCCGGCTTTATACCCGGGATCGATTGCGATTGCATTTCGAGCAAACCGGTAACTTTCATCGTTTTGACCTAATTTTCTCGCAAGGCTTGCGGCTGTTAAAAGCAGTTCTTTGTTTAATGGATCCATTTCTAACCCTTTTTTCGCCGTTTCATATCCTTGATCTGTTAAGCCTTCCTCTTGATATGCTTCTGCTAAATAATGATAAACAGAACCATACTCGGGATCTTGCTTAAGCAACTCTTCCCACGTGTTAATGGCAATATCCATTCGATTGGCTTGATAAGCAATAAATCCATAGCGAAAGAGCATTTCTGGATCATCAATTTCGGCTTCTCTATAATATTCTAATGATTCTTCAAATTGACCAACAGCAGCTAAAGATTCTGCGATTCGTAAGGCGAGATCGACTTCAGCAATTTGATCGCTCTGTTGGTGAATTTTTCGATAATTAAATAGCGCATCATCGTATTTACCTAGTGAAAAGGCAAGTTCCGCTTGGGCAAAATCAATTAGGCTTTCGTTCGGTGCTAATTGTTTGGCTTCAATTAGTTTCTGTTCGGCTACTTCAAACAAGCCTTGTGTTTGATAGAGGTCTGCCGCAACAATAAGTGAGGCGATGTATTGATCACTTGTTGGATCAATTGCTTCTAAATGATTAATTGCTTGTTCATCATTTTCCAAATCAATATATATTTC
>CAZONN010000281.1:1326-1870 GCA_964581235.1 uncultured Amphibacillus sp. | reverse complement strand
AAAACAACAATGAAACAGAATAAAATCTTCGTGGCCGTATCAACAGATCCCGACCACAGACATACAATAATACAGCGTATCCTGATAGATTTAAAGTTAGCGTTAACACCGGGAGATGCATCTAAACTTATCCGGAAGAGTGTTTATGACATAGACTTATCAAATGCTTATTATGTTTGTGCAGATAATTTTAACTTCCGTGAGAGTGAAATTACCAGGCAACGACTTTATGAAATGGCAGCTCGTGGAATAGCTGTGATTGTAGGCGTTAAACGACTCCCAAGGGAGTTTGAATTCATTAGTCAAGCATATTACACCTGATAGCATTGGAGCAACCTCGAGGCGCCGTATAGGCGTCTCGTTTACTCTTTCCTTATTATGGCACGATCCTTCAGGGTCGTGCTTTATTGTGTGCTACTGCTCGGTTTTCCCTTTGCATCCCTTTTCCATGAATGAATAAAAATAGAACAAAAGTACTATATGAAAAATCGACCGAAGAAAAAGGCGGAAAATTAAGCTCTCATAATATCACTAAAAATAAAAT
>CAZONN010000281.1:0-1316 GCA_964581235.1 uncultured Amphibacillus sp. | reverse complement strand
TCAAGAGAAGATAAAGACTGCCATATATATATTTATTTATTTTATTATTATTCTTTCAAAAATGACTTATAAAAAAATAAAGAAAAAAATTGTACAATCGTACGACATCCGTAAAATAAGACTGTAAACATTTGTATATTAAATAAATAACAACCGTACTATTTTCGTACTATTTTGTACTATTTGTACTTTTTGAACAAAAACACAAAATAGTACACGAAAAAAAAACTGTACAGAAATAGTACGGTAAAAAGTACGCACATATACTCATGACAATCAATATAATACATCTACCTGACTGCACTGTTGTTCAATTGCACGATTTTATTCCTATTATACTGTGAGGCACTTATGTAAAACATTACATTTTATTACATAAATATGAATATTATTTTGTATCTTTATGATATATAGACTATTGAAGCGAACTTATAAATGTAAAATGTAACATGATAACCACTAGAATCAAAATCAAGGATCATCTGGCGGAATATATTCGTGGTAAATATAATAACTGCCACGATGGACCGGTAAATATTCCATCTAACTCTGATCTTTACGTTACAATCTGGGATCTCATGACTAAACGTCCCATAAATGCCGGTAAGGATGAAGGCAACCTTGAAATAGCACTTCCAAGCAGATCACATGGAAAAAAACCTGAATATTATAACTATCTATCCAAACGTGCTGCAGGTATTCTTGAAAAACTCATTGAATCAATGCTCTATGCAGAGATACATCATCATATGCGAACAAATAAACGTGCCGGGTTAAATTATCTCGATACAGTTTACTATTTTATTTCCGAGTACGGAATTACATCCATCTCTGAAGATGCTTTCATCAAGGAATATTATCGCCTTCGAAGAAATCATTACAATCGTGAAAAAAGACTCACAAAAATTGCAAGAAATTACGGTTAGCAAACTATTCTGCCTGTCCTTTCTATTACGCAATAAGTGCACAAAAACATGTCAAGAGATAACACAAACATTACCAGTCACTAATAATCAACACGTTATAGTTGGTAAAAATCAATAAAATGAACATTACAGACAAAATGGGTGGCTTCCTTTCAGCTTCAATAATTCCACTACGTGATATCGAATCATATAAAAGTAATGGAAAAAGAGTAGACTTAGTTGTAAAGTCAGAAGTTGAAGTATTAGATCTTCCACATCGAAATAAAGGAATTTCATTAAATATTTCAGAAGCTAACGATAAAAATGGTACAATTTACAATATCAATCTTCAAATTGAATTGAAAAACAATGTAGATGTTGATTTTTTGCCTTTTAATCAATGCATAGCAT
>CAZONN010000280.1:0-1871 GCA_964581235.1 uncultured Amphibacillus sp. | reverse complement strand
ATAAAGAAATTTTAGAAATAAAAAAAGCCGATGACACGATCAAATGAACACGGCTCAAAATCACTAGAAAGGATTTTTATACATGACTAGTATATCACGAAAAACAAAAATCAACAAAATTACGATTATCCGGCAGTGGTCAATCATGGATCTCGTCCAGATCGTCCGAGGATCCCTTAAAGAGGGGTACGACAATATCAACATTAAAAAATTAGATGACGATCAATATCGACTGACTAAATGGAATAGCGAGGAATGATTATGGAAAACAGAAATTGGCAAGAGATCTTAAGACAACAATCAGAATACATCAACATTCTTGAAAGAAGATTAGAAAGTGCTGAATATTGGCAAGAGTTTTACGAAAGAGAAGCTAAAAAGCACGAGCAAGAAGTGAAAAGGCTGAGAGGAGATCAAGATGACACTGTACGAGATTAACCAAGAAATAGAAGCGGTTCTCGAAGAAATTGATCCGGAAACAGGCGAATTGACGGATGAACAATTTGAAAAATTATCTGAGCTGCAAATTGATCGAAATACAAAAATAGAAAACTATGCTTTATATATCAAGAATATTAATGCTGAATATAAAGCAGTTAAAGAAGAACGCCAAAAACTACAATCTAGGGAGAGTGCTTTAGCGAATAACATCAAAAGAGTAAAAAGCAATCTTGCTTATTTATTGCATGGCGAAAAGTTTAAAACTCCACGAGCGAATATCTATTACACAACCAGCTATTCCACAGAAATTATTGATCAGTCTTTGATACCTGAAAAATATCTAAGATTTAAAGACCCGGAGCCGAAATTGGCGGATATCAAAAAAGCGATAGATGCCGGCGAAGAAGTGCTGGGGGCATCTGTTAAGCAGAATGTATCAATCATTGTGAGGTAAATATGGGAGACTTAAATCAAAAGATAATAGAAATCCAGAACGAATTAAAAGCACCCAAAAATCAATATAACAAATTTGGGAATTATAACTATCGATCTGCTGAAGATATCCTTGAAGGCTTAAAGCCGCTGCTGAAAAAACATGAGATTGCTCAAATTATATCTGATGACATCAAAATGATAGGCGATAGATACTACATTGTTGCTACTGTTACTGTCCAATACAAAGACGAAAAAATACAAGTACAAGGATTAGCTAGAGAATCAGCCACAAAAAAAGGGATGGATGAGAGTCAAATAACAGGCACAGCATCATCGTATGCACGCAAATATGCGTTAAATGGATTATGGGCTATTGACGATACAAAAGATGCAGATACTGATGAATATGTTCAACGAACCGCAGAAAACAATAAACAAGAATATAAGGCAAAGCAATCTAATAATCAGGAGTATATAACTCAACAACAACGACAAGATTTGCAGCAAAACGCAATTAAGCTACACGGAAACGATGCGATTGCAGCTATTACTGGGATGCTTAATTATTTCAAATTGACTAAAACAAGCGAAATTAAAGCTGCTGATTATGAAAAGGCAAATCAATTTATCACGGATTGGGGAATAGGGAATGAATGATTGTAATTATACTCAGTGCGAAATCTGCGGAATGCCTGCCGATGACCGTCATCATGTTTATGGCGGTTGCCGCAGGCAGACGGCAGAGAAGTACGGCATGGTAATGCACCTATGCAGGTACTGTCATCAGAGGCTACATAGTGATCCATTAGGTGAATGGCTCGAATGGAAGAAAGTATATCAACAGAAATTTGATAAAGAACATGGTAAAGGCGAGTTTATCAAGATATTTGGCAGGAATTACTTATGAGTTATGACTTAATTAATGACATGAATTACCGCTTAAAACAGCTTGATACAAGCACCCGAATGCTAAGGGAGGCAGGAGCTGATAAAGC
>CAZONN010000279.1:0-1872 GCA_964581235.1 uncultured Amphibacillus sp. | reverse complement strand
TTAGTTATGCGAGAAACCCGCAAACACTTGAGTACCGTTGGTGGATTTGGTTACCAGCAGCCATTTTAATTTTCTTACTAATGCTGAGTGTCCGAAATATCGGAGAAGCACTCAAGAGAGCAACAGACGCGAGACAGCGTCGAGGTTAAAGGTTTTAATTAATTTTCGATACCTATGCCATAAAAGGCGTTAGTATAAATAGTCAACGTAAAGTTGATAAAAACATAAAAAAATAGGGAGGTTATTACATGACAAAGGTTAGTATAAGAAAAGGCATATTAGCACTTATCTTAATGTCATTGTTAGTTTTAGCAGCATGTGGTGGAAAATCATCAGACGAAATGTTCTCAATTGATGATTTCGACCAAGTCAAGACAAATGAGGGGAAAGCAACAGGTGGGGGCGAATTAGTTTTCGGTCTTGTATCCGATTCACCATTCGAAGGAACATTAAACTATAATTTCTATTCTGGTAACCCAGATGTGCAGATTATTGATTGGTTTAATGAGTCACTTCTAACGATTGATGGTAACTATAACTATACTCAAGATGGGGCAGCTACTTTTGAAGTAGATCGTGATTCAAACTCGATCACATTTACCATCAATGAGAATTTAAATTGGCATGATGGTGAGCCTGTAACTGCAGAAGACTGGGCATATGCCTATGAGGTTGTAGGCCATCCAGAATATGATGGTGTACGTTATACTCAGGCACTAAGTAGTGTTGAAGGTATGCCAGAGTACCATGCGGGAGAAGCAGACACAATTTCAGGAATTGAAATCATTAATGATAAGACGATTAAATTCACTTATCACCAATTTACACCATCACTATTATCAAGTGGTGTGTGGGCATATCCGTTAGCTAAGCATATCTTTGAAGATATTGCGATTGCAGACATGGCATCATCAGACGCAGTTCGTCGTGAGCCAGTTGGCTATGGTCCATATAAAGTTGAATCAATTGTTCCAGGTGAGTCTGTAACAATGGTTAAAAACGAAGATTATTGGAGAGGCGAACCACAACTTGATAGTGTAACTGTTCAAGTTATTAACCCGAACGTTGTTGTGCAGTCACTTGAAACAGGTCGAGTGGACGTTGTAAGTGCGTTCCCAGCTGATCAATATAAAGATAACTATAGCATGTCAAACGTTGAATTCTTAGGTACAATTGAGAACACTTATACGTATATTGGATTTAAATTAGGACGATGGGATGCTGATGCTGGCGAAGTCGTTGTTGATCCAGATATGAAGATGGCAGATGTTAATTTACGTCGTGCAATGTGGCATGCGGTTGATAACGATACAATCGGAAATCAATTCTATGATGGCTTACGTTGGAATGCAACAACACTAACACCACCATCGCATCCAGATTATCACGATGATTCAATTGAAGCACCAACTTATGATGTTGATAAAGCAAATGAAATTTTAGATGAAGCTGGTTATCTTTATGTTAATGAAGATGATGAGTTCCGTTCAGACAAAGATGGCAATGAGTTAGTGATTAACTTTGCCTCAATGTCAGGTGGAGATACGGCTGAACCACTTGCACAGTATTACATGCAAGCATGGGCAGAAGTCGGCTTAAACGTAAAACTTTTAGATGGTCGTCTACAAGAATTCAACACATTCTATGACCGTGTTGGCGCGGATGATCCAGACATTGATATTTATCAAGGCGCTTGGGGTGTAGGTTCTGACGTTGACCCTTCAGGATTATATGGTCGTACGGCATCATTTAACTACCCACGTTTTGCAAGTGAAGAAAATGATCGTTTACTAGAAGAAGGTTTATCAGAAGCATCATTTGACTATGCACACCGTCAAGCAGTATACAGCGAGTGGCAACAACTTATGGTTG
>CAZONN010000278.1:0-1873 GCA_964581235.1 uncultured Amphibacillus sp. | reverse complement strand
GACCTTTTGTCAGTTTTCCATCAAGCGTCCGCGCTTGATAAGCATATAACGCCACAATATTTCACCTCACTTCTTAATATCGATTAATTAAATAGGGTTCTGCATGTTTTTGGCTGATTAAACCTTGGGCAACTTTTTCACGAATATCCATCTCCATCGTGTGCATGCCCTGGTCTTTCGATGTTTGGAGCGTATTTGTAATTTGGTGCATCTTCTCATTACGAATTAAATTTTTTATCGCAGAATTATTAATTAAAATTTCAGTACTTGCGATTCGCCCACTTTTTTGAGCTAATGGGAATAACCGTTGAGAAATAATTGCTTCAAGAACATTCGCAAGTAAAATTCGAATCTGATCTTTTTGATGGGCTGGAAAGACATCAATAATCCGATCCATCGTTGATGAAGCATCTTGTGTATGTAGCGTCCCTAAAACGAGATGCCCAGTTTCCGCTGCCGTGATTGCTGTCGAAATTGTCTCTAAATCTCGCATCTCACCGACTAAAATCACATCTGGATCTTGCCTTAAACAAGCACGTAGTCCTAATTGGAATGATGTTGTATCAAAGCCAATCTCACGTTGGTCAATAATAGATTTATTGTGTTTATGTAAATATTCAATCGGATCCTCGAGCGTAATAATATGACGACTTGAATGACGGTTCATATAGTCAATCATTGAAGCTAGTGTCGTACTCTTTCCACTCCCTGTTGGGCCAGTAACTAAGACAAGTCCATGAGGTTTTTTAGTAATTTCTTTTAAAATCTCTGGTAATTGTAGTTCATCTAGCTGTGGAATATTCCTTGGAATCACCCGAAATGCTAGTGACAAATTATTTCGTTGAAAAAAGATATTGACCCTAAAACGCGAAACACCTGGAATGCCGTGAGATAAATCAACTTCTCGCTCTACTTGAAGTCGTTCCCACAGCTCATCAGTTAAAATTGACCGCGCCATTGTCTGCGAATCTTCTGGCTTAATGACAGTATCTTTATGAGCAATTAAATGACCATCAATTCTAAATATTGGCACAGAGCCAACTGTTAAGTGAATATCTGATGCATCTTTCTCAAAAGCTGTTGTTAAAATTTTCGTTAGTCTATTCAACTCATAATCACCCCCTACTCTGCAGCGGCTACTCGCATAACCTCTTCTAAAGTTGTCCAACCTTGCTTCGCTTTTTCCAGTCCATCATCAATCAAGAAGTTCATACCTTGTTTTCGAACGTACGTTTTAATATCATTCATGCTTACTTGTTCAAGCATCATTCTCTTGATCGCATCATCAATCATTAGTAATTCATGAATTGCCATTCGTCCACGGTAACCAGTACCACGACAGCTATTACAGCCTGTCCCTTCTGACAATTCTGTGATTGGAATACCTCGTTTTTCAAATATTTCTGCTTCTAGCGCAGTAATTGCTCGCGTTGTTTTACAATCCTTGCAAATCTTTCTCACTAAACGCTGTGCCATTACACCTGTTAACGAAGACACGACAAGATATGGCTCAATCCCCATATCAAACAAACGTGGCAATGCATCAATTGCGCTATTCGTGTGCAGTGTACTAAAGACTAAGTGACCAGTAAGTGACGAGCGAATCGCAATTTCAGCTGTTTCTTTATCACGAATTTCACCGACCATAATAATATTCGGGTCTTGTCGCAGGATTGATCGCAGTCCTGCTGCAAACGTCAGTCCGACATTTGAATTTACTTGCACTTGATTGATTCCCTCAAGTTGATATTCAACTGGATCTTCAACCGTAATGATATTGACATCTTCCTGATTCAATTCATTGATCGCCCCATACAATGTTGTCGTTTTACCCGAACCGGTCGGCCCTGTTAATAAAATCAAACCGGATGGG
>CAZONN010000277.1:0-1890 GCA_964581235.1 uncultured Amphibacillus sp. | reverse complement strand
ACATGCTCGGTTCACCGGATGCAAAAAAACTAGAGTCAATTATCGTCTCTGTTGGTTTGGCACAAAACTTTGCTGCCATCCGCGCACTTGTTACCGACGGCATTCAAAAAGGTCATATGGCACTGCATGCAAAGTCACTCGCCATAAACGCTGGTGCAACAGGTGATGAAATTCAAAAAGTAGCCCGGCTCTTGAGAAATGAAAAAAATATGAATTTAAAAGCAGCTGAAAAAATTCTGAATAAATTACGATCATAAAAAAACTCGTTAGTCTCAATTTTAAGACTAACGAGTTTTTCATTATTGTTGTTTATTAATATATTGACGCATGTGATCTTTAATTCCAGCTAAACAAATTGGCGCTGAATCCGTTTCAATATCGAGTTCAATATCACCCACTCCATTAGGAATCGTATCCATAAAGACCTCTTCATAACGTTCAATCGAAATTTGTTCACGATCATCAAGCATTTTCTCGTGTCGATCAGCATTTAAATGATCACGATAGCCTGGTTGTAAGATTCCAGTGAAAAACTCACCAACCGAACCAGAACCGTAACTAAACAGCCCGATCGTTGCGCCATCTTCAAGCGTCTTGTTCTGCTCAAGTAATGAGATTAAATTCAAATATAATGAGCCTGTATAAATATTACCTACAATCGAATTGTAATACTTGCCGACTTCATAATAGTCTAATAAACGTTTTTTGTCTGCTTCATTCGCATCAACTAAAACAGATTCTAGTGCTTTTAAGCCCATTTTGGCATATGGTGTATGGAAAGCTAATGCATCAAAATCTTTTAAGCTTGTCTGTGTTTTTTCCTGATATTGAGCAAACAAATCTTTGAAAAAGTTAATGTATTGGATAACAGAGAACTTTCCTTGTACATAAGCTGTATCAGAATATAATGGGCGCCAAAAATCCATTGCATCATCTGTTTGATAAACACTTTGATTTTCAATCGTCATTATTTTTGGATCACGGGCGATGACCATCGCAACCGCACCAGCGCCCTGAGTAATTTCTCCTCCTGTTTCAAGGCCATAACGAGCAATATCAGAAGCGAGCACTAAGACACGACTATCTGGATTTAAAGCGATATGTCCTTTAGCAATTTGAATACCTGCGGTCGCACTATAACATGCCTGTTTAATTTCAATTGAGCGGGCAGCTTTTTTCAGTCCTAATAATTCATGAAGAAAGATCCCTGCAGCCTTCGAATGGTCGACACCCGTTTCAGTTGCAAAAATAACATAATCGATTTTATCAAGATCTGTTTGAGTTAATATGTTTAGGGCAGCATTTCCTGCTAATGTAACAGCATCTTGGGTTTTTGACGATACCGCCATTTTATCTTGTCCAATTCCAATTTTAAATTTACCTGGTTCAACACCGCGGGCTTCAGCTAAATCTCGAGTATCAATATACATACCCGGTGTGTAAAAGCCTATTTTATCAATTCCAATTTTCAATCTGGTCACTTCCTTTGATTCATTCTTTTTAAAAAAACTAATTAAGTATTATAACCGTCTTTTTCATTTCTTATCTAATACTTTAACATGAATGTCTTATTTCTACTAATTATTCTCTCAAAATTTCGTAGAAATAATGATATTTTAACGTATCAAATGATTAACTCTAAAAAATCTGTTAAACTGAGATGGTAACTTCTAAGTAGAAAATAAGGAGTTGTTGATGATGGAAGAAATCGTTATTGTTAGTGCTGTCAGAACACCGATTGGAAAATTTGGCGGTGCTTTAAAAGATCATAGCGCACGTATGTTAGGAACATTAGTTGTAAAAGAAGCGATTAAGCGTGCTAATTTAGAACCTAAAGATATTGATCAAGGTATTTTTGGACAAGTTTTACAAGCTGGATCTGGTCAAAAT
>CAZONN010000276.1:0-1903 GCA_964581235.1 uncultured Amphibacillus sp. | reverse complement strand
TTAAGACAAGACTCCTTTGAACTAGTTGCACGAATAGGACATCGGGGTAAGCTAAAAGAAGCTCAAATATTATATATTGATTTCAAAATAAATAATTTTGATAAAAAAGGATTTAAGAAATTGATAAAAGAGTTGAAAGGACAAACAAAATCAGATTTAATTAGTTTTCCAATGTCATCTCATTATCCAATATATAATGAAATGAAATCTATAGGTTTTTTCAAACTTCCTTCAGGTACTCAGTTTTGTTATAAAGTTCTGGATGATGAGTTGAACAAAGAAGAACTTAAGTTTAGTTTATGTGGTTTAGATTTTCATACTTATTAATTGTTTTGTTATGCGTAGTTTATTAAGAAGTATAGTAATAAATACACTGTCACTCATAAAGAAACCTAAGCCTGGAATTCATATAATAAACTCTCATTATGTTACGTCCGATGTACTTAATCAACAGAAGGATTATAAAATATTTGAAGAGTATTTAAAGTATCTTCAAAGTATAGGGACTTTTATTGATATAGATGACGCTACAAATAGGATATTGAATAAAGAGTTACCTGATAATAAGCTTTTAATAGCATTCACCTTCGACGATGGCTACGAAGAGTGTTATACAGTAATTGCGCCTTTGTTAGAAAAGTATGGTTGTAGAGGTGCTTTTTTCATAAATGCAAACTATATTGATTCGAATAAGGTTTATCAAACTGAGTTTAATAAACGTGTTGGTAATAGTAATAAAAAACCAATGACATGGGAACAAGTTATAGATTTGCACAAAAGAGGTCATTTGATTGGGTCACATAATTTAGATCACAGCAATTTTGCCAAACTGTCAATAAATGAGGTTGATTATCAATTAAAAAGAAACAAAGAAATATTAAAAAACAAGCTCCAATATAATTGTGAATACTTTGCATGGACTTATGGGCAGCTTCAACACATGCCCATTGAAGCACTTGAAATTACAGAAAAGTATCATAAATATATTTTTAGTGGGACAAACTATAAACAATATTTTTCATTTGATGGTAGAGTCTTGAATAGGAGACATCAAGAGGCTAGTTGGCCAAAATCTCATGTTAAATACTTTCTCTCTTTTGAGAAAAATTATAATGCTGTATAATAATCTGCATTAATGTTAGGATTTCGAATAAATAAATTGAAATGAAATTAATAATAAACACATCAAATATTGTTGTTGGGGGTGGAATACAAGTATCACTATCTTTCATAGAAGCTTTAAAAAATCATTCTAATAATGAATATCATATATTTGTTTCACCAGCTGTTGGCAAACAGTTGAACTTTGCTTCATTTGGTGAGAACTTTAAATTTTATGATATACCTATGACTCCTGCTAAAATTAGGTCTGGATTTAGAATTAGAAAACAACTTTCAAAATTAGAGTCTGAAATTAATCCAGATTTAGTTTTTACAGTATTTGGACCTGCTTATTGGACTCCGAAATCTATTCATGTTTCAGGTTATGCAAATGGTTGGGCTTATAATCCAAAGTCGATTGCTTTTGATCGAATAGGGTTTTTCGATAAATTTGTATCTAAATTTTCTATTCCTCTAAGAAATTACTTTATAAAAAAATCAGACTATTTAATTGTTGAAACGAATACAGCAAAGCAAAATATTGTTAAGTATTTAAATTATTCAGAATCTAAAATTTTTGTAGTAGGTAATACTTATCATCAAGTTTTTAATAGAACTATTAAACCATCTAATATAGTAGATACAAAAGTTTTTAAACTATTAGTTTTGACTTCGTTATATCCTAATAAAAATCTAGAGGTTATTAATGATGTTGTAAAAATACTGCGTTCTAAATCAGACGTAAAATTTCAATTTCAACTCACTCTGTCAGATGATGTATTTAAAAGAAACTTTATAAGTG
>CAZONN010000275.1:0-1908 GCA_964581235.1 uncultured Amphibacillus sp. | reverse complement strand
TCTGCCGAATGGAGAAGCGGTTTTGGATTTAGAGTATGTTGAAGATGCTGAAGCTAAGGTTGATATGAATATTATTATGACTGGTAATAATGAGTTTGTAGAAATTCAGGGAACGGGTGAGGAAGCGAGTTTCTCATATCAAGAATTGCAGGACATGCTTGAATTAGGAAAAAAGGGAATTGAAGAAATTTTCGAAATTCAGAAAAACGTTTTAGGAGAGTTAGCTGAACTCATCGTAAAAAAAGAGGACGAATAATGAAAAAAATATTAATTGCGACGAAGAACAAGGGAAAAGTAGAGGATTTTAAAGCGATTTTTGATCGGGATCAAATTGAGGTTATTTCTTTACTGGATATTGATGCTTCGATTGATGATATTGAAGAAACGGGAGAAACTTTTTCAGAAAATGCCATTCTAAAAGCTGAGGGGATTGCTGAAAAATTGAACATGCCTGTTTTGGCGGATGATTCTGGTCTGGCGATCGATTATTTGAATGGGCGTCCTGGGGTTTATTCGGCGCGTTATGCGGGAATTGATAAGGACGATCAGCGTAACAATCAGAAGGTTTTGCGTGAGCTAGAGGGTGTGCCGTTGAGTGAGCGAACGGCGACGTTTATTTGTGCGCTTGCTTTTGCAGTTCCTGGTGAGGAAACGGTGGTTAAGTTTGGTAAGTGTAGTGGTGTGATTGTTGAGGAGCCTGTAGGTGATAATGGTTTTGGTTATGACCCGTTGTTTATGGCGGATGGGTTTGACCGGACGATGGCGCAATTGTCTGCAGATGAAAAGAGTCGGATTAGTCATCGAGGTCGGGCTATCGAGGCGTTAGTTGAGTGGTTTGAATCAGAGGGGAAAGGTGGTTTTTAACGGTGCCAAAAGTTTTAATTGTCAGTGATAGTCATGGGATGCAGCTTGAATTATTGGCGTTAAGAACGCGTCATCTGGGTGAAGTAGATGCGATGATTCATTGTGGTGATTCTGAGTTGGATTATAATCAGGAGCCCATTCAAGGTTTCGAGCGTGTTGCGGGGAATACCGATTTTGATCCTGAGTTTCCTGATGAATTACTTTTTGATGTGAGTGGTACGTCTTTTTTTGTAGTTCACGGACATAAGCACAACATTAAAATGACTCTAGATCCGATTACATATCGTGCGAGTGAACTTGGTGCGAAGATTATTTGTCATGGGCATTCACATCTAGCTGGTGTCACTCAAGTAGGTAATCAATTGGTCATTAACCCTGGCAGTATTCGTTTTCCGCGTGGTCGTCGTGAGGAGACGTATGCAATTTTGGAGTGGAATGATCAAGGTGAATATGATGTGCGTTTTTATCGATTGATCGGTAAGGAAGTAGAAGATTTAGCATTTTCGACAAAACTAGTTTAATTTTTGCTGAAGGAGGGTCCTTATTTTTATGGGGCTCTTTTTTGTGGTTTGACATGAAGGATGTTTGACGAGTATTCTTGCGGGGTGATTAATAATCAGCAACATAAAAACTGATTATTGAGGTGAACGAAATGGATGAGCGTAAAGAAATTGAACGAAAAGAAGTGAAGTCTGATCCGAGTCGAGTGGGTGTTGCATTTATTAAATATGCAGCGATACTGATTATTTTCTTCGGGATATTGTGGTTCATCATTACCTATATACTATAAAAAGAGATGCTTGATTTGGGATGGGTCGCTTGAATTTGAGCGGGATTTAAGTAAAGGCTGAGGATTAGTTCCTTAGCCTTTTTGTATGGGGAGAATTTTTGATCGAAAAGAAGAGTCATTGGTGCAAGCCTAAAAGCGTATGTTAAGTGTAGAGGGAGTTGATATTAATGGTTGAATTATTAAAAGAATATTTAGTTGAAGACGCATTGGGGATTATTCCTGCGTTGATGATTTTGGGGAAAATTATTAAAGAC
>CAZONN010000274.1:0-1908 GCA_964581235.1 uncultured Amphibacillus sp. | reverse complement strand
ATGATGAGTGATAAATCAACATATCGTGTTCAAGGTTTTTCTTGTGCTAATTGTGCGAGCAAATTTGAACGAAATGTCAAAGCCTTACCGGGTGTGACGGATGCGAAAGTAAATTTTGGCGCATCAAAAATTTCGGTATATGGTGAGACGACGGTCGATGAACTTGAAGAGGCGGGAGCTTTTGAACAATTAAAGGTGATGCCTGAAGGCAAAGTTAACGCCGATAAAAATGATCCTACCAAAAAAGCATCCTTTTATAAAACATATCAAACGTTTCTATTCGCCATTGTCTTTCTAATGATTGGAATCATTTCTTTTTTCTATAATGGAGAGAGTAATCCGGTAACGATCCTCTTATTTATGGTAACAATTTTAGTTGGAGGATTGAATTTATTAAAAATTGGCTTTAAAAACTTACTGAAGTTTGATTTTGATATGAAAACATTAATGACGGTAGCAGTCATCGGTGGGGCAATTATTGGTGAGTGGCTTGAAGTTTCGATAGTGGTAATTTTATTTGCATTGAGTGAAGAGTTAGAACGTTTTTCAATGGATCGCGCGAGATTATCGATTCAATCATTAATGGAAATTGCTCCGAATCAAGCTTTAATCAAACGCAATGGTCAGGAGATTTTACTTCCAGTAGCAGAAATAACAATTGGTGATACGATGATTGTAAAGCCTGGGGATAAAATTGCCATGGACGGAATTGTCGTGGGTGGTCATTCGTCTGTCAATCAAGCGGCGATAACTGGCGAATCGATCCCAGTCGAGAAACAGCATGAAGACCAAGTCTTTGCGGGAACATTAAATGAAGAAGGGCTTCTTGAAGTCGAAGTAACAAAACTAGTTCAAGATACGACGATTGCAAAAATCATTCATCTCGTCGAAGAGGCGCAAGGTGAGCGGGCGCCTGCGCAAGCATTTGTCGATCGATTTGCTAAGTATTATACACCAGTTATTATGGTGATTGCGCTATTGGTTGCGGTATTGCCACCATTACTATTTGCATTGAGTTGGGAAACATGGATCTATCAAGGATTGGCTGTTTTAGTTGTCGGCTGTCCTTGTGCGCTAGTGATTTCAACGCCAATTTCAATTGTTTCCGCGATTGGTCATGCAGCTAAGAAAGGCGTGCTGATCAAAGGTGGGATTTACTTAGAAGAGATCGGGGCACTAAAGGCGATTGCTTTTGATAAGACTGGCACTTTAACTGAAGGCGTCCCTGTCGTAACCGATTATCAAGTTTTTACAGAGGAACAAACGAGGGCTGACTTGTTGAGAATTATTGGAGCACTTGAACATCGGTCACAGCATCCGCTGGCAAAAGCGATAATTAAACATGCGGAGGGGTTAAATTATCAAGTGCTTAAAGTTGATGATTTCGCTTCGATCACTGGGAAGGGGATTCGCGGTGATGTGGATGGTGTGACGTATTATGTCGGAAGTCCTGCTCTATTTTCTAAGCAACTGAGTGATGGATTGGGAAATCAAATTAAACAATTACAAGGTGAAGGAAAAACGGTCATGTTGTTTGGAACGGATAAAATGATCTTGGCTTTGGTTGCAGTTGCAGATAAAATTCGAGAATCAAGTCAGGCGGTGGTGCGCGAGTTGCATGAAATCGGGATCAAGGAAACGATTATGCTAACAGGTGATCATCAATTAACGGCTCGTTCAATTGCACAGGAGGCCGGCGTATCGAATCTGTTAGCTGAATTGATGCCTGAAGATAAGTTAGTTAAGATAAACTCATTGCGCAATCAATATGGAAAAGTTGCGATGGTTGGGGATGGTGTCAATGATGCACCAGCATTGGCGGCTGCTACAGTTGGGATTGCCATGGGTGGCGCTGGTACTGATACGGCACTTGAAACAGCAGATGTTGTTTTAATGGCAGATGACTTG
>CAZONN010000273.1:0-1915 GCA_964581235.1 uncultured Amphibacillus sp. | reverse complement strand
GATGAAATGTTTGATCAAGTTATTTACCTTTCAGAGAATGAAGAACACCATAACTCAAAACATCACTTAAAAAAGTACCAGCCACTTAGTCAGCTCATATCTGAAGTTTTACGCCTTTATTATGAGAGTGGAGATACAATGCCAAAAAGGAAAAGTCAGAATGATTCGACAAAAATTATAACAACCTACTCGGCTGCTGGAGGGACTGGAAAAACTGTTACCGCTTATACAATGGCACGTGAGTTAGCACATCAAGGTCATTCCGTTATTTACTTAAATTTTGAGCTAATGAATTCGATTCCCTTATTGTTTAATTTAACAGACCAAGCTACCTCATCACCATTGCTTTACTATATAAAAACGGATGCGGAACAGTTACAAGAGCAGCTTGAAACTTACACAAGGACCGATAAGGAAACAAATATTGACTTCTTTAACTTTGTTCCAAGTGCTGAGGAAATGGAAGATTTAGAATCAGAAGAAGTTGAATTATTAATTCAAGCTTTAGTTGAAACAAATAGGTACAACTATATTGTTATAGATCTAGATAGTGTGATCAATCGTAGAACTTTGAAAAGCCTGAAATTAAGTGACCACATTTACTGGTTACTAAATTATGATATGTATAGTTTTCATAAAACGAGTTACCTTTTTGAAGATCTACATGCTTTATTAAATGATGCTCATTTAAAAGAACGAGTTTCATTTGTTTTAAATCGATATACAGGTCAGTTAGAACCTAAATTCGAAACTTTCAGTATTAATATTGATGGTTATTTGCCATATGTTCCTGAATGGAAGGTGTTAACAAGTGTTGAACAACTACTTGCAAAACCAGTATTCAATCAACATATTCAAGATTTGTTGGCACAGTTAAATAAGCTCGAACAAGGTGTGATATTAAATGATGCATGATTTGGCAACTGACCTAATTAAACAGGTTCGTGAAACTTTAAATGCAACAAGTGAGATGTCTGATCAGGACTTAAAGCGATACATAGAGACGCTTGTTTTCGATCAAGCGCAAGCGTATGCGCTAACAGCTAATCGGATGAAAGGTTTAATCGAGCGGATTTATAATGCTTTCCGTGGCCTAGATGTGTTGCAGCCATTAATCGATGATCCGACAGTTACTGAAATTATGATTAATTCACATAAGGAAATTTTCCTTGAGAAAAGTGGAGCGATCTTCCAGGCAGATGTCCAATTTGAAAGCAGTGAACGTCTGGAAGATATTATTCAAATGATTGTTGGTAAAGTAAATCGGACCGTTAATGCGTCGAGTCCAATTGTTGATGCTCGTTTGGAAGATGGGTCACGGGTAAATATCGTCTTACCACCAATTGCTCTTAAAGGACCGACAATGACGATTCGTAAGTTCCCTGAGAAACCATTAACAATCGACGATTTAATTGAAAAAGGCTCACTTACTAAAGAAATATCTAATTTCCTAAAGCAATTGATTGAAGCAAAATATAATATTTTTATTAGTGGTGGAACGGGCTCAGGGAAAACAACCTTTTTGAACGTATTATCTAATTTCATTCCTAGAGATGAGCGAATCATTACGATTGAAGATTCAGCTGAATTACAAATTAAAAAGATCCCTAATCTTGTCAGTTTAGAAACGAGAAATGCAAATACAGAAGGTAAGGGTGAAATTACGATACGAGACTTGATTAAATCCTCTCTTCGTATGCGCCCAGACCGCGTTGTTGTTGGAGAAGTTCGAGGGGCAGAGGCACTTGATATGCTTCAAGCCATGAATACAGGACATGATGGCTCTCTGTCAACAGGACACGCAAATTCAACAATTGATATGATTAGTCGTTTAGAAACAATGGTGTTAAGTGGAGCGGAATTGCCGATACCAGTCATTAGAAAACAAATTGGTTCAGCGATTGATATTATGGTT
>CAZONN010000272.1:0-1921 GCA_964581235.1 uncultured Amphibacillus sp. | reverse complement strand
GGTTCATCATGCTTTGTATTTGAACTTGTTTGTTGGTGTTTGGGTATGGGTGTGGTTGTGTCTTATTTTGAGCGCTTCCAGTATGTCCCACAATTAAAAGTACTGCTGTTGCTATAATTATCAACTTTTTCATATTCATTGATTTTAAATTGTTTAGAAAACGTTCGGTTATTAAATTTCACAAAATATTTTTTGGCTTTAATTTAATTGAACTTAATTGATACAAAGATACAGGAAACTCCTTTTTCAAATGTTACACAAATCGTAGAATGATTTACATCATTTATTGGTATCTATATATCATGGATTGATTTTCGATTTTGATCCCTTAGGTTTTTAAAATAAGTTGGAGTAAACCCTGTTGTTTTTTTAAATTGCCCTGATAAGTGTGCTACACTACTATATCCCATTTCATAAGCAATCTCACTCAATGTTTTTTCATCGTAAACTAACAATTCTTTTACCCGCTCTATTTTCAAACTTATCATATATTTTTCGATAGTAGTACCTTCCACCGAGGAGAAAAGCGAACTTAGATAAGGATAAACCAAGTTGAGTTTGCCGGTAAGGTAATCCGAAAAATTCATTCTATTTTCCCCTGAATGGTGGTACACATAATCGATAGTAATATTTTTAATTGTTTCGATTAATTTTCTCTTTGAATCGTCAATGATTTCAAAACCCATACTTTTCAGGCTTTTATTCAGTTGTTCCAATTCGTAGGTACTGACTTCATCAGTTGTTTCAACTTTACCCAACTGTATATTTTCAGTTTTTATATTAGCTTTTTCAAAAATTTGCGAAACCACCATAGTGCAGCGGTTGCACACCATGTTTTTAATACTAATATCCATGATTCATTTTTTAGAAAGTCATATACCACTATCTTATTCCTGTAATGCTCTTAAATAATCGAGCAGATTTATTTTCTTATCTTTTGATAAGCGAGCGTCACGATGGATGAAAGTATAGGCAGCTAATGGCATTTTATCATCTTCAATCTGACTAATCATCGAGGTTAATTTGCTTTGTTGTCTCCTATCCGAATAAGATCCAAACTCACTTAAATTTAGCTCCTCCTTTCCTTTGTTTATATGGTTTTCCAAAAGCCATCCAACGGGTTGCACCTTGCTGTACCACGGATAATCAGTGTTATTGCTATGGCAATTATAGCATGAAGTCTGTAGCGTTTGTGCTATATCTTCGGGAGCTTTGTATGTTTTTACAAAGTCGGTTGATGGGATAGTTGTACTATGGTTTGTCTTGGTGGGAAAGAATTGCAATCCCACCAAAATTACCAAAAACACTAATCCTGTGATTTTCAGTCGTTTCATTTCACTGAAATCATTTGTTGCACGCTACCACACTTCAACATTTTACTTCCGAAATATGGATTTTTTATATCCTTGGATGTGCTCAACCATGCTCCACCTTTATTGTTATTATACATAGGGCAAAATTCCTGATATAATGTTCTGTCTGAACCTGTGATGATTACCAAGTCTTTAACATCTTTGCTTAATATTTCAAAGTGTTCTCTTTGGTGACCTATGTCCTTGCTATTTTCGGAAATATGCTTGGCGTGTTCTGAAGCATCTTCTATAATTTCAGCTAATTCATTTTGTTGTTGCTTAGCTTGCACTGATAAATCGAATTTCGCAAAGTCATCGAATAGTTTTTTCCCTAAACTTGCCGCATTTTTACTATCTTCCTGAACTAGGGCATCTTTTAATGCCAAATAGTTATCGATAATAGCAGATGCAGATTTAGAATGCTCTACTTTAACAGATGGTTGAACCTTGTTTTTGGTTGTCAACATTGAATGGTCGTGTTGTGCAAAAGCTCCCCAGCTTACTAAAACCAGGCTAAGCAAAATAATTGTTTTTCTCATTGTTTTTAATTTTTAAAATTGATTATAATT
>CAZONN010000271.1:0-1927 GCA_964581235.1 uncultured Amphibacillus sp. | reverse complement strand
TGTACATGATGGAAACAGACCATTGGTATCGACAGAAGTTATATCTGATTCTTTTCCATCGCTTTCTCTTATATAATAAGCTCTTATTACTTGATTTTCTTTTTGTTCGAAGTCAAACACACCATCAACAGTTGCTATTTCCGCAATATCACCTTTGGTAGCCAGTGTTATCGTTGAACGAGTCAAATGACGCAATTGATCAAGACTACCTGCTTCAACAATCTTACCTTGACGAATAATTACCACTTTATCAGCTAAAGCTTCGACTTCACTTAAAACGTGAGAAGATAATAAAATTGATTTACCAGCTCCCTTAAGCTTTTTAACTTCTTCCTGAAAAATTGCCTCCATTAAAGGATCAAGACCTGACGTTGGTTCATCAAAAATATAAAAATCTGATTCCACCGATAATGCCGCGATCAAACCAACCTTCTGCCGATTTCCTTTTGAATACCCTTTGGCCTTTTTCTTCGGATCTAACTCAAACCGCTGAATTAAATAATCACGCTTTTGTTTATCTCCACCACCGTGTAATTTAATAAACAGATCAATAATTTCTCCACCGGTTAAATTCCCCCACAATGTCACATCTCCAGGAACATACGAAATGCGTTTGTGGATTTCAAAACTATCCTTCCAAACGTCTAGACCAAATATCTCTGCCCTGCCAGCGTCTCGTTTGAGAACACCCAATAGAATACGGATCGTTGTTGATTTCCCAGCACCATTTGGGCCAATAAAACCAACAACTTCTCCCGCTTCAACTGTTAATGACACATCATTTAACGCTTGAAATTTACCAAAGCTTTTACGTAATCCTTCAACCTTTGCAATTTCCGTCATCAGAACAACACCTCTTTATTAGATTTAGTTTCATTCACTTACTTGAATGAATTTATTAATTACCTAATCGCGGACAAAATAGGAACAATTAAGTCAGCAAGAGTACCAGTCATTTTATCCTAGCATTATTTGACTGATGTAATCAATGTTAAATTTGAAGTTAAACAAGACAGATCACTATTTTGCCCACAAAAAATGAAAGTCTAATAGATAAATGACTTTCATTAAGAGTGAATCTATTTTAATTAAAAATAAGAATGAGCAGAAATAAAATGAAATATCCGAATGACCAATAGAGATTAAGAATATAATGTCGGTCAACAGGAAATGCCAATTTTACTTTTCATAATAGATTTTTTCGCCATAATATTGCTCAGAACCTTCATTCAAAGTATACTTGATATTGAATCAAGAACGCTCGAAACCACAATAAAGCTAAGGAGTCTTAAATGAACCGTTTAATCTTGTTAGATAGCTTCAAATTTGCCATTCCCATTATACTCATCTATTTTCTTGTCAAACTCAGTCGTAAAAACTTTAAATCATTAGCTGAAGAGCTGATCACTATTCTAATGCTCTTTTATCTGACTTCTTTTAGCTATCTCCTTTGGTTTCAACCCGGACCTGTATATGAGCACCAACCATATAACTTCGAGATTTTTTCAACGATTGACCTTTACTACAATCAGTTAACCAGTGGTTTTATGCCACTGAAATTAATCGTGATCAATTTAATGGGAAACGTCATAATCACGATGCCGATTGGTGTTTGGCTCAGTTACAAAAATGTCAGACGAATCAAAGCACTCATTATCGCCCTGTTTATTCCAGTTCTTATTGAACTAGGGCAATATGTTTTTCATCTTTTAAATTATGCAACAAGAGTTGTTGATATCGACGACTGGTTATTGAATGCTATTGGCATTTTGATTGGGTATTGGTTCACTGAACTATTATTAAAGCGGACAACCAAATAAATTGCCCTTTTTTAAAGAGACACATTCACTTTTCAGCTCAACATGACTTTCGCCTGAAATAACATACATCATTTCAATCGCCTCATGTGAATGAAAACCCATTTGAA
>CAZONN010000270.1:0-1939 GCA_964581235.1 uncultured Amphibacillus sp. | reverse complement strand
CTTGTTTCAAAGTATACAATCGCCCACTATAAGCCAATGAAACCAAACGTTAATGAAGAGAAAATAGGCAACACATTGAACCGTGAATTTGATGAAAAAGATGAATTGGAAGTCATCGTAAGTGACCTGACTTATGTCAGGGTTGGTCAACGCTGGCACTATATTTGTATACTAATTGATTTATTTAATCGTGAGATTATTGGTTATAGTGCGGGTCCTCATAAGACAGCAGAGTTGGTCACACAAGCCTTTGCATCTGTAAAATATAATCTACATAGACTCAAAATATTCCATACTGATCGTGGAAGTGAGTTTAAAAACAAAAGTATTGACAAGGCTCTTAAAGCTTTCGATATTGAGCGATCATTGAGCACGAAGGGTACGCCGTACGACAATGCCGTAGCAGAAGCAACCTTTAAGATCCTGAAGACTGAATTTATTAATGGTGAGTACTTTGAAACGCAAGCTGATTTGGATTTAGGATTATTTGATTATGTCAATTGGTACAATAACGTTCGTATCCATGGGTCGCTAGGTTATCTGACTCCAAAGGCATACAAGGAGCAAATGAAAGCGATTCTCCCAGCATCATGAAATGACGTGCACTTTACTTGGAGACGCGAGTATGCCAGCCTGTGTGGCAGAGCCAGATATATTTATTAGCTGGCTTCTCGGCTCAGGAGCATACGAGCAAAGGATCCAAGTCAAGTGACAACGAGTTATCACTGTTAGCATTAGAATTTACAAATAAATGAGCGTGATTGACAACTAAACACCTTATAAAAATTGTACAGTTTAGTGTTGACATACCAATCCGAAGATTCTTTCTAATACGTTATCTCTATTATCGAACCACTCATGAGGACTAAGCAATAAATAATCTTTGCTACTCTTTTTCTTACTCTCTTCGAGATAGACTTCATATGCTTTTACATTCTCTTCTGATTCATCATTCCAACGTATAAAGACATCGAATGGATGATCATAACAATCGATAACTAAGTTCAAATCGAGACCCGTTTCTTTCTTTACGTAACTCTTGATTAGTTCTTCAAGGTCGTCCTTATAAAAAGAATAATAAACTCCCGTCGGCTCAAGTCCTTTTTCTTTTATATAACTTGTTACTTCTCATTCCTCCCATCCAATCGGTTTTCGGCTAGGCAGACGATTGTGTAATTCTTCTCAACGTCTTCTTTGCTCTGATAAGACGTCAACTCCCCGATTAAATACTCGGACTTACGTATCTCCTTGACCTCCGAAAGTTTATTGTCGATTTTGTGTTTTAGTATGTCTTGTGGCTTCAACTCCCACGCATTGCGATTCTTGTCGCCCCACCATTTACGCCCTTCTTCTTTTTCAATTTCTTCGGGTGTTGCGTGGCGACAATTCTTAAAACGTACGAATACATTATCATCTACTCTTATACCACCTGCTGAGCTAGGGTCAACTACCTTCGCCAATTTATTAAACTCGTTTAAGAAAACCCAATCCCCAGCCTTAAATTCTTTCTTTATCTCATATCCGAAATATAAGGCTTTGGCTACTTTACCGACACTTAATTCTTTAAGTGCCGAGAAATCTGTGCTTAGTCGTTTTTTTCGGATAAGTGCTGAACCAATCCATCTCAACGCTAAACTTTTGCGTCCATTCGCTTTTTCTAATGTTAATTCAAGTGATTCTACTTGTTCCTGTGTTAAAATAAGTTTACCCATCTTTTTTTACCCCTTCCATATTGTATAGTATTATCGAATTACAAATCACTGGTCTCCCCAATAAGCTTCCGATTCGCACCAAGCACTCATGTCGCGCCCACGCTCCAGTTTTATTATTTGCATAGATGATTCAATATAGCTAGATGCCTCTTCCACTGTTTTCCCTGTATAGTTGAGACTCCCACAGCTAAAGCAATGGGATTCTTGAGTGACTAAGCGTTCGCAGT
>CAZONN010000269.1:0-1993 GCA_964581235.1 uncultured Amphibacillus sp. | reverse complement strand
ACAATTAGAGACGACAAAAGAGAAATATGATGTGCATGACCATGTAACCATGTTAGTTTTTTATTTTTTATTTCAGTATGGTAATCCTCAATAGTATCTAGTGATAAATGAAATGGACTAAACATAATTTGTTTTCCAAAATAATTACTTCTCCAATATGGTGGCTTTTTATTTTTTATTGGCACTATTACTTTATTGCCAAAATGACCACACAATGTGTTTAATTCAATCCCTAATCTTCTACGATAACGCCACCATACAGCCCACTGTCTATTTTCTCTAAGATTATAAGATGGGAAAACTAAGGCTTTAGCAGTGGTACCACTTGTTCCAACCATAAATGTTTTACCGTTAAAATTATTATTAATAAAATCTGGTTGGTTAGTTATTATTGTTTCTCTCTCAAGAATAGGTATTTTCTTCAATTCGTTAAAGACATCTGCTGCATCTATATTAATATTACAATCAGCAAATTGATTTCTATAAAACGCTGTTTTTTCACTTGACTTTAAAATATCTCTCAAAAGTTTTTCGGGATTATAATAGCCATTTTCATAACGATGAAGCTCTTTTTGAAAATTCTTATCAAAACGTTTGCGCTTTATCATATACCCTTTAAAACTAACCATTATATTCTGAGCAAAAACTGGGCTATTATCATATATAAATTTACTTATTTCCATAACATTATATTATTATTTCTCTGGATAAATATTTAAAACTCGTCTCATGCCACCACAGGAAGTCTGTAAGTGATCGATTCCATATTTAAAGTTCAATTCAATTAACTCTACTTCATTATCAGTTATTGCTATATCCAAAGCTATATCTTTAAATTCTGACAATTTATTACATATATCTGAAATTTGACTTTTTATTTTATACCAATCTTTAATTATAGTGCCTTCAAAAACAAAATTTGTGTCGGGGTGAGTTTTAAAATAACTTTGAACACCATGTTCTGCTGTAGCAAACTTATTCATCTCACCTGTTTCAATGTCTATTTTCACAGAAATGCCACCCTGTGCACTATTATCAACAAATGACTTATTACGACCAATACGCATAACACATGCACGCATATCCATAACACCATCTCTTTCTTGTGCTATAACTCTTAATGTGTTGACACTAGATGCATTAATTAAACTTATATCTGAACGCTGTATTATTCCTCTTTGAATAATATAGTCTTCTTTTTTTTCTAAACTTGAAAGTAAGTTTTGTAACTTAACCTCTTTTTTATTTATAAAAATTGAATTTTCTATTTTTTCTAAAACACAAATTCCTTTTCCACCTGCACCTTCAAAAGGTTTAATAAATAACTTGTCTTTTTCTCCAATTAAGTTTAATATATCATCTATTTCAATTGTATTATTATCAAGATTTTTTACTGTAGCATTTTTAATTAAACCTAATATCTCAGGTGTCGGTATATTTTTCTTTATAAACAACTTATACTGTGCTAGTTTTGGTTCTATTTTATCTATATCTATTCCTTTGTGTTTCTTGTCAAGATGTTTTACAGCAAATATATATGCAGGCACATAATCCAACAACTCTTCATCACTAAGATTCTGTGAAAACAACCTATGCCTAATATATTGAGTAGGGTAACATTTCCAATAATTTCTCAATAAAGTCATTTCTCTTTTTACTTTGTCGGGATTTTCATGTTTATAAGCTCGAAACTCCTTAAAGTTAATTTTATATTCCTTTGTTGAAAAACGAATAAAGTTTGTATATACAAAATTGTTTTTTCTAATAATTTTCTTGATGCAATTTTTCATTTGTAATGTCTTGAAGTTATTTATCTCTTAAAACTCTCTTGAAAAGAGTTAAATATTTTATTGCGCGACTTTCAGACGTCTCAAACGTTTTCAGCCTTTCTTTTCCATTATGAATAAGTGTCTCTTGCAAAGTCTTATCGCTTTGTAACTCTATTATTCTATTTGCAATATCTTCTGCTGATAAAGGGTTGAAGTATAAGGCA
>CAZONN010000268.1:0-1993 GCA_964581235.1 uncultured Amphibacillus sp. | reverse complement strand
AGATTGGCGGACTCACAAATTCAGTCATGTCATCCATTACTTGTGACTCTAATGAAATGTTCGTTAATACGAAACCTAATGCCATATTAGCAAGTAATTCAGAGACACCGAACGACGTTGCAATACCTGAAGATAAAAAGACACCTGCAAATAATACAGACAACCTTCCACCTCTTGTAGTAAATATCTTTAACAAGTATTTCAACAAAAATCCAACAATTGCACCAATTAATAGTGCGAGAAGAATATCAACAATAGGTTTAAATAGTGAAAAAGCCAAGTTTGTTGAGGGAACTGGATCAATTAATATTTGTGCAATTGTTGTAGCGAATCCAAATAAAACTAAAGCAATCGCATCATCAATTGCTACTACACTCAGTAACATGTCTGTAACGGGACCCTTTGCTTTATATTGCCTAATAACCATTACTGTAGCAGCCGGAGCTGTTGCAGCTGCAATTGAGCCCAGTACAAGTACTAACTCAAGATCAAATCCAGCAATAAATAATACAATTTGAACTAATAAAACAGCAAAGGTTGCTTCTAAAATTGCAATAACGACAGGTGTTAATCCGACTCGCTTTAAATAATTTACCTTAAATGATAAACCAATTGAAAAAGCAATAAAAGCTAAGGCAATTTGAGAGATAAAGCCAAGACTATTAACCATTTCACCCGATACAATTCCAAAAACAGATGGACCAACTATTAATCCACCAATAAGATAACCTGTTACATTTGGCAGTTTCAGAAAAGTAATTAACTTTCCGAAAGCTAAACCTGTAAATAATATGATTGAGGCACCTAATAAAGGACCAAAATCCACATATATCAACCTTCATTTCTAAGTATATTTGTTTTTATAATCATAGTCATAGTCACGAATTCCATCAGTAAATAAAATCGGTAGTGCAAAGAGAATCCCTGTTTCAGGTTGATTCAAATCACCAATGACTTTTTTAATAACTGCTCTTGCAATTTTAACTTCTTCCTCAGTTAAAATCATAAATATCGTTTTGTTCTCAGAATGTGCAGGAGTAAATAATGGTCGTAAGGTAGAAATTATTTTCTCTTCTTCCATTTGAGAGAGTTGTTGCATCATTCCTGTAGAGTTTAGAACTGTTGCTGAATTGATACCTTCATCACTTAATTCAAGCAATAGCTTATCAAGGTATTGAATTTTTTCTAAAATCAAAACGAGCATCAGTTTTTCTGACATGAGCTTCACCTCCTAAAAAAGGTTATCTAAATAACCATACCCCATATTTACCAAAAATACAAATATTATGTTTATAGAATTCGTAAAATCAAGAGATTATATTAAAGAAAAAAGAAGCAGAGGCTTTTGCCCATGCTTCTTGCAAGTTTGCTATTATTTCAGAGACATATCTAGTACCATTCGGCCATTGATTGTTCCATCTATCATTTCCTCAAAAATCTCATTAATTTCATCTAAGCGACGAGATTGAACAACTGGAACGACCATTCCTTCTGCACCAAACATAAACGACTCTTCAAGGTCTTTTCTCGTTCCTACAAGTGAGCCAACGACTTGAATGCCATCAAGAACTGACTTAATAATATCAAGATCCATCGTTTCTGGTGGCAATCCGACATTGACAACTCTCGATGTTGGACGAACAGAATCAACAGCTTGCTTAAAGGCAATTTTTGAAACAGCAGTTACAACAGCTGCATGCGCCCCACCTACTTCATTTTGAATCCATTCTGCCGGATCTTTATCTGTCGAATTAAAGATGAGATCTGCTCCGGATTCTTTTGCTAAAGCTAGCTTGTCATCGTTAATATCTACACCGATAACTTTAAAATTAAATACTTTTTTAGCATATTGAATTGCAAGGTTACCAAGACCACCTACACCATATATTACGATCCATTGGCCTGGCTCTATTTTTGCTTCCTTAATTGCTTTATACGTTGTGACACCTGCGCATGTTATACTCGTTGCCTGTTTTGCATCTAGCCCTTCAGG
>CAZONN010000267.1:0-2004 GCA_964581235.1 uncultured Amphibacillus sp. | reverse complement strand
TCACTTAGGAATGCTATCTAGTGTCGGAGCGACAAAAAAACAAAAGCGAAATTCGGTATTTTTTGAAGGATTTGTGATTGCTTTACTTAGTATTCCACTTGGCCTGATTACTGGTCTCGCAGGAATAGCGGTCACCTTTTATTTTATTAATCCTTTAATTGAAAATGCGTTTGGATTCACAGGAAACTTGAGTGTTGTTGTTACACCAATGTCGCTTATTATTGCTTCAGCAGTTTCTCTAATAACCATTTTCATTTCAACCTATATTCCTGCCAAAAGAGCATCTAAAATCTCTGCGATTGATGCGATTAGACAAACGATGGATGTTAAGATGACAAGTAAAAAATTAAGAACATCTCGTCTCGTTCGTAAGATATTTGGAATTGAAGCGGAGTTTGGGTTGAAAAACTTGAAAAGAAATAAACGCAGGTATTCTGTCGTTGTTTTCTCTTTAGTCGTTAGTATTGTCTTATTTTTAACTGTCTCATTTTTTACTGACCAAATTAAAACAACAACAGATCAAAGACAGAGTGGATTCAATTATGATGTTGAGCTGGTTTCTTTGGTCCGAGATGGTGAAGCGAACCCGTTTACCGAGCAATTCGTGGATTCTGTCTCATCTATGGAAGAGGTGACAGATACGAGTTTGATCCATGAAGTTTCATTAGAAACAACATTAAATGAAGAACAGATGTCTTCTGAAGATTATGACTCATTTTCTTATGTGAAATTGCATGTTTTAGATAGAGAAAAGTTGCAGGCGTATGCTGATGAAATCGGGCTAGATATCAGCAAGTTAGTTGGTGACGATCACGCAACTGGGATTATCATCGATCATAAAGGGATGGCAGATGGGATTGCCATTAAACCAGGGCAATCGATCGAAGTTGTCTATGATGATTGGGAAGCGGATATCCAGACAGTCCTTGGTGATATAGAAGTCGTCGCGTTAACAGATCAGCTGCCAATGGGTGTGCAGATCGGGTATCAGGGAGAAATAAAGATGGTTGTTTCTGAAGAGACATTGAATCACTTAAATAAAAATAATCAAATATTAGAAAATAGATACGCTTTTTACTTATCAAGTACCGATCCATTAGCGACACATGAAAAACTTGAAAATATAAAAACAAGTGATATGTATCTATATAACAACTATAAATCAAGACAAGAAGACGAGTTAAATCTTTTACTGATTTCAGTCTTTATTTATGGCTTCATCACATTAATCACAGCCATTTCAATCGCAAATATATTTAACACAATATCGACAAGCATTTCATTAAGAAAACAGGAATTTGCGATGCTTAAATCGGTCGGTATGACACCAAAAGGCTTTAACAAAATGATTAATTACGAAAGTATTTTCTATGGGATCAAAGCATTGTTGTACGGGCTACCAATTAGTCTTGCTGTGATGTATCTAATTTATCTAGCTATGGATGTATCATTTGAGTATCCTTTTGAAATACCGTGGCTAACAATTCTCTATACATTTATTGCTGTATTTTTCATCGTTGGTTCAGCAATGCTCTACTCCGGATCAAAAGTTAAAAAAGAAAACATTATTGACGGTTTGAAGCAGGAGAACCTATAGAGAATATGCTGTAAACTAAAAAAGTGTCAGTCCTTTTAAATCGAAAAAGGGCTGACACTTTAAAAAACTTTAGTGAACTTTGTCAGGTGATGCATTTAGTTCGATTAAATTAAACTCTTGAGTCTTAGTCATGTATTGATTAAAAAAATCAACTTTAAGTCCAGTGAGATGATAAAGAAATTCGACCTCTATCATCCAATCTTTCTCAAGTATTTCATCCATCCTAACTATATTCCGTTTAATTAGTAAATCAAAGATTGATTTGATTTTTTGTGGTTTTTGGATCGGAATTTTGTTATCTAATGGTTCTCTTTTTAAGTAACCTTTACGATGCAAAGCTGCATAAAAATTACGGTGTTGCCTTGCATCTAACACACCTAAATTAACTGCTCTATAACCCAACACTT
>CAZONN010000266.1:1238-2006 GCA_964581235.1 uncultured Amphibacillus sp. | reverse complement strand
TAAAATAACAATAAAAATTAAAATCATTGGAAAGATTAATTTCGATGATGCTTCCTCACCACGTATTTTTGAAATTGCTTTGCGCTTGCCCCATAGTGATTGAGATAACTCCCTCAATGATAGCGACAATTGATCGCCTCCACGTCGATAGTTTAATAGAATAGCTGTCGTAAAAGCAGACACTTCTTGGACACCACACCGTTTACTGAATTCTTCCATTACTTGATTGAATGATTCTCCATTTTGAAGTTTAGTAACCGCTTCAAGTAATTCCTCATAAAGTGGATTGTCATCATTTTGCTTCATCAATGTGCAACGGATAATTGCCTTTTGGCATGTTTCACCTGCGTTGACTAATAGTGCAATCTTACTTGCGAATTCAGGGAGCTCGAAAATAATATCTTGCTTGCGTTTATTAACCTTTTCATCCAATTTCTTAATTGACAATGCAGGTAACAAAATTGCTAATATCGTCCCCAAAATTAGCAATAGATGGTCCCCACTTATTAAAGTGAAAAAGGCTCCGCCCATGAGACAGATTAATACGGTCGAAATGACCTCGGCAATATACATCTTCATATATTGTTGAATTTCTCGACCAGCTCGGTATAGACTAGCTACTTTCTGTTGAATCGGAACAAATTGCTTTGATAATCGAATCATTAACTCCAATTGATCAATTAAATATAGACCAGCCGGTGCTAAAAAGATAAATTGAAATTCTTCCTTATACGGTTCAATAAACTCTTTGTATTTATTACCCGCTAA
>CAZONN010000266.1:541-1228 GCA_964581235.1 uncultured Amphibacillus sp. | reverse complement strand
GTTGTGATTTTGCTTTTTGAAAATAAAAAAACCTATGAAAATTGCGATAATAATAATGATTAAACTAATCATTTGTTCGATATTCATCGATCTCACACCTTAATATTCATAATTCGTTGACATAACCAAACGGCAAATAGAATTGCAACTAGGCTTATCGTCATAATAATTGGTCCAAAGTTCGCCCAGGAAAAGAGTGGTTCCATATAATCTGGTGATGAATAAGTTAAGAAGGCGACGATAAAAAATGGAACGACCGCAATAATATTTGATTCAAATTTCTTCTGTGAAACCATCACCGAAATTTCCTGTTTAATTTCAAGTTTCTCATTGATCATTGTTGACGTTCTGCGTATGACCTCAACTAGATCACCGCCCGTCCGTTTGCATGTAACAAAGACATCTGTAAAGTTAGTAATATCTTCAATATCTGCTCGGTCACTGAACGCCTTTAAGCCCATTTCAATTGGCTCTCGGTTTGCCACCCGTTTATTAATATACTCAAATTCTTTAATGATCATCGTCTCTGGATCTGGGTAAATTAAATAAAGATCTTTAACGACTTCTATAAAAGCATTCTCTATTGAACGTCCCGCTACAAGAGATGATGACAGGGAGAACAATGCTTGTTGAAATTGAAAACTCAGTTCATCTTTCCTTTTTTGAATTTTACGCGGTAGGTACAGT
>CAZONN010000266.1:0-531 GCA_964581235.1 uncultured Amphibacillus sp. | reverse complement strand
CAGTTTCGGACAAAAGAAACCTAAACATGAAAAGATAATTGACGTAATCACGCTTTGATAAAATAAATAGCCAACAAAAAACAAAAAGATAGCTGATACAATAACAAGTAAGATATATTCTCTTGATGAATAATGATAAGTACTGTAATCCGTCAGCTCCTCAAATGAGGCACTATCTTGTTGCTTAGATAATGATTTTTCTACTGTTTCTGGTTGTTCTGCTTGCTTTTTTTTCTGACTTAATATTATTAGTAAGATTGTTAGTCCAATTGCCAATCCAGCAATGAAAATGAACGGTATCATGATTGACCCACCTCCCTTTTTTATTTAAAACCGGCAAGTTCTAGTTTCAATGTATTTTTAAGTTGATTCTCAGTCGGTTGCAATGCACCAATAATATTCCCCTGATCATCCTCACCTTCCTCAACGAATTGATAAAGTGGCTGAAGGATAACTTCGTTCGCTTCAACCCCAATCACTTCACTAATCGCTACGACTTTTCTTGAATGATCTCGCATCCGCGAAAGATGA
>CAZONN010000265.1:0-2027 GCA_964581235.1 uncultured Amphibacillus sp. | reverse complement strand
GTTTTTTTCAATTGTTGAAAACGAACTTCTCCCTGCTCTGGAAATTCGATTGTCTCGGGATATTCCGCCAACTTTTGCTTATTTAAATGATAGTTTTCAATTGCGGGATACACCCGCTGTTGCTCAACATATAAATTAAGTTGTTGATTAAGTTGGAGAGTTTTTGCCCGATAATGATCGATCTTTGCTTGGTAAGCTTGGCTCTTATTTTGATGTGTTTGATAGGCGTCAACGGAATCTTGGAGGTTTTTCAGTTTGCGATCTTGATCAACTAGTTGATTAATCAGTTGATTGAGCGCTGGTTTTGAACCTTGCTTTTTAAATTGCCCATCTAAAACTTTTTTCAGTTCTTTTTCGGTTTGATAAATCCGATCAGAGCCTGTCATGCCAACGCTTAATAAAACTTCACCTAACTGCTCTTTCGAAAAGCCAGCTTCGAGTTGGAGGTCGAATACATCAAAGTTAAAAATCTGATTGTAAAGCGCACGATCGACCCCATTGAGTTCTTGGTTAAGCCAATCGGCTGATTGTTTTTGTCCATTCTGATCGAGACAAATCGCTTCAGCGTTCGATCGATTATCAATCCGCTCAATCGTGTAATCCTTCCTGTCCGCCCCCTCAACAGTGAGTTGCCCACCAAGTTGGCCCCCGCGCTTCGGCAAATAACGCTGTCTTTGTTGCGGTGACAAACCAAATAGGATAAACAGAATAAATGCCCGGATTGTTGATTTACCAGCTTCATTATCACCAGCAATCACTGACAGTTGTTGTTCACTCAGATCCCATTTTTGATCTTGCCATTTTCCAAATCCATAAATATGTAATTGTTTAATTTTCATCGTTATTCAGTCCGATCAATTGATATAATGCCAGTTCTTTTGCTTCCTCAATAATTTCAGCTTTCTCCACTTCAGTCAGATCTGGTAAAAATCGCTTCGCATGACGGTGGCGCCACAAATCATTGGCCGCCTCTTCCCAGTCAATCTGTTCAAATTGTTCGAGTAATTGCTGAATAAATGGATCGCGCAGTCTTAATAATGATTCATCCGAATTACGCTCCTGCTCAAGTTTGACAGACTGAATCCAAGTCCACTTCCGCTGATCTTCTTGTTGCTCATTATAAAGCTCGATAATTTCATACAACTCACCTTGATGATAATTCTGCGCCATCTGTGGTGTTGCATTAATCAACGTTAAATAAACAATCACTTTTTGCTGAGTGAACCTAGTTAGCGCATCAGTTACTTGCTCGTATAGTTGATCAAGATCAGTGCAACTTTTTAGATCAATCGTGATCTGTTCAAACTGAATCTGACCAAGTTGCTTAAAAGTCAGCTTCGTATCGGCCTGATCGAGCTCAACTAAGTAACAGCCCTTTTCACCAAGCTCTTTACTCGACCTACCCTGCGTATTTCCAGGATAAACAATCGCAGGATTCTCCCCTAAAACCTCACGCTTATGAATGTGCCCGAGCGCCCAATAATCAATGTTTTTCTCACGTAAATCACTCAACTGAAACGGCGCATAATGATCATGCTCATCCGCCTGCCCTGTACTTCCATGCAACATCCCAATCTGATAAGGCACACCATCAATCGGCTCATACTCTATCGCCTTATTTCCCAGTACAGCTTGTTCTAAATAACTAAAGCCATGAATCCCAACTAACGGTCGACCATTTTTCACAAAAACTTTACACTCGACTTCGTCCGATTCAAAAACATGGAGATTGTCCGGATAATTCAGCGTCCGTGTTCGCGCTTTTAAGTAATCGTGGTTGCCATAACTGAGATAGACCGGAATTTTCTCCTCAGCTAATTTTTCACAAGCAAGTAAAAACTGCATCTCTGCATATACGCTCCTGAGCGACTGGTCAAAAAGATCCCCCACAATTAAGACAAAATCAACCGCTTCATCGATCGCCAGCTGGACGAGATTATTTAAAGCTGTGAATGTACTCGATTTTAATTGTTGATAAAGGGGATCCGGCAACGTGCTCATCCCCTTAAACGGACTATCTAAGTGCA
>CAZONN010000264.1:0-2028 GCA_964581235.1 uncultured Amphibacillus sp. | reverse complement strand
ATACGGCTTTAGCAATTAAAACGCTTGCTATTTTAGATGAACGGATTTCGAATGAACAAATAAAATTAGGCATCCGGCAAGCTCACTTACCAGCTCGATTTGAGCAAATCTCGGATCATCCAATGATTGTTATTGATGGCGCGCATAACACGGAAAGTATTGAGGCTTTTATTGATACGGTCAGTAAGCTTTATCAAAATGTTGAAAAACGGCTTATCTTCGCTGCTTTTAAAGATAAACCGATTAAGCGGATGATTGCTCATCTAGAACCACACTTCGAAGAGATTATTATGACAACATTTGATCATGAGCGCGCGGAGTCAGCGGCTCATTTATTTGAAGTGTCAAATCATCAAAATAAACAAGTCGTAGAAGATTGGCAAGAACTACTTGACCAAATTCGCTCGGAAAAACCAACAAAAAAAGTGACTTTTGTCGTTGGTTCACTGGACTTTGTTGGCAAAGTTAGGGAATACTTTAAGTAAATAGCCTTGATTTTTACATTGAAAACAATTATACTAAAAATTAAGAAAACGACATCATAGAAAATTACATCATTTTAATGAGTAATATTAATTTAGGTGGCGGCATAGATATGATTAGGGAGATCACTGAGAGTACCTATATTCAAGAAATAAGGATAGAGAGTGATAGAACTTTAAATATAGACACACAGGGTGAAACGATTGATCTTGTTGTTGACAATTCCTTATTAAATCAGGGTCACATTAATATATTGGAGGTGGGAAATTACATATATATGTGAAAGATCAAATAAATTTTGGTGATGATTCAGATGAATATTTAGTAACACCACTCTCTAACGGAAAATAGATGAGTCGAAGGGCGGATTAATGTATGTCAATTCAATCAAAGAGGAAACTTGGTGACATTTTAAAGGAAGAAAAATTAATTACGGAAGAAGAAATTCTTGAGGTTCTCAGTCGAAAGAAGGATCGGCAAAAGCTTGGTGATGCACTAGCGGAACAAGGTTATATTACTGAAAAACAATTACTTGAAGTTTTAGAAATTCAGCTAGGTATTTCAGCAGTTTCATTGTATAGCTATCCAATTGATGATCAGTTAGTTGAACTGATCCCTAAAGATGTTGCTCGTAAAAACGTATTATTTCCGATTGAACTTCAAGACGATGTTTTAACTGTAGCAATGAATGACCCGCTCGACTATTTTGCAATTGATGATCTGGAATTATTAACAAGCTATCAAGTCAGGCCAGTAATGGCGACTAAGGAAGATATTCTACAAGCGATTAATAAATACTATGACAAAGGCAAGGTAGATCAAGATGATAATGATGAACACGCACCAGCCATTCAAACCCTAGATCAGATCATACAGACTGGTGTTACCTTAAGAGCGAGTGATATCCATTTAGATCCAAGTGAAACAAATGTAAATGTCCGTTTTCGTGTTGATGGTACGCTTCGCAATGATCGTACTCTTTCAAAACGGATTCAAAATGCGCTAATTGCTCGGGTTAAAATTTTAGCGGATTTAAATATAACAGAGACGCGCCTGCCTCAAGATGGACGAATTCAGATGGTCATAGATGGAAAACAAATTGATTTACGTGTATCAACGTTACCTGCTGTATTTGGAGAAAAGGTCGTTATTCGGATCCTTGATTTAACGAATATATTCAAAAAAATGACAGAATTAGATTTTAATGAAAAAACACTTAAGCAATTCTCTGAAATGATTAAAAGTCCATCTGGCTTAATTTTATTAACAGGGCCGACAGGTTCAGGAAAAACAACAACTCTGTATGGGGCGATTAATGAATTAAATCAAGAGGATGTTAACATCATTACAGTAGAAGATCCTGTTGAATATCAACTTGAAGGGATTAATCAAGTTCAAGTGAATACGAATATAGGATTAACATTTGCTGCGGGCTTACGTTCAATTTTAAGACAAGATCCTAATATTATTATGGTTGGTGAAATTCGTGATAAAGAAACAGCAGAAATCGCGATTCGATCATCACTTACAGGTCACTTAGTATTT
>CAZONN010000263.1:0-2060 GCA_964581235.1 uncultured Amphibacillus sp. | reverse complement strand
ATTTTTTCCAGTGCCCAATAAAATTAACATGCTTACCAAATATTTTTGGTACGACTGGTGATGAATCACTAATTGAGCGAATTTCTGATTGCTTCATTCCAAACCATGAATGACGATCGTTTAAGAAGCGACTGTTAACCCAAAGACCTAACAAGTAGCGTGAAACAAAGACTGATGTAAATAAACTGAGTACAATACTGACGATTAGTAATGTTGCAAAGCCTTTTACCGAACTTGTTCCAAAGACGAACAAGACACCAGCCGCAATTAAAGTCGTTAAGTTTGCATCGATAATCGAAGTTAGTGAGTTTTTGTTAGCTGCCTCAAAAGCCGTCGCGACACTTTTACCTAAAGCTAACTCTTCCTTCATTCTTTCATAGGTGATAATGTTGGCATCAACCGCCATCCCAACCCCTAAAATCAAAGCTGCAATTCCAGGTAGCGTTAACACACCATTCATCCAACCAAACACGAGGATGACTAAATAGACATACAGGCTTAATGTAATGACAGAAATAAAGCCTGGGAACCGATACATAACTATCATAAAAATAAAGACTAGCAAAATACCTAGTGCACCTGCAAAAACAGTCTCACTCAAAGCATCAATCCCAAATTGAGCACTAACTGATGTTGAATACTCTTCAACTAAGTTGACAGGTAATGAGCCCGCATTTAAAATGTCTGCTAATTGTTGTGCAGATTGAACGGTAAAGTTTCCATCAATTTGAACGCTACTCTCATTAAGAACTTGACGAATCGTTGGCGCTGAAATAAATTTCGGATTCATTTTTTCAGATTCAGCATAAAAGTCGTCACCTTCTTCGAAATCTAACCAAATAACTAAAATATTCGGTATGTCCGCGTCCTCTAAAATGGTTCGCGTGATCTGACCAAACTGTTCGCCACTTTTTAATTGTAAAGAAACGACCGCTTGATTTGTTGTCGGGTTAAAATCTTGTCTGGCACCACCTTCAACTAAATCAGAGCCATCTAAATATTCTGTTCCATTGACATCACGAAATGATAGTTGTCCTGAGGTCGCCAACAACTCGCGTGCTTCCTCTTCATTATCGATTCCTGCTAGTTGAACACGAATTCGATTTGGTTCTTCAATTGTGAAGTTAGGTTCATTCACTCCTAACACGTCTACACGTTGTCGTAAGGATTGTACAGTTGCTTCAAGAACACTGACATTAATCTCTTGTTCTTCATCAATTGGCTCAACTTCATATAAAATCTCGACGCCACCTTGTAAATCTAAACCTAATTTCAAGTTGCCGGCTGCATCAAACACTGTTAAACCAATGACAACTGCCAAAGTAACTAAAATAATTGCAAAACTAATCAGACGATTCTTTTTAACCATAATTCTCTTTCCTCCTAAATGACCCATAAACACGGATAATGTAACGTTAAGTTGTATGTATGAGATATCGTTCTTTTTTTAAAAAATTACATATTTGTAACTGCAGCAATTGAAGCCATTAAATCATCTGATTGATATGTCTCCATCGTAATATAAGACATGTAAAAATGACCACTTAAATGAAAAACATCTTCGACGACTTCGTGAAGCTTCATCACTTTCTCTTTGCGCCATACTTTTGTCAACAAACAGTTCCAAACAGCTTCTGTTGTGACATCACCATAGCCAAAGATACGGAATTCATCTGCTTTACTTTCAATCACCCTATGTATTAAAGGCTTCCAATCCTCAACGTGTTTTTCGATCATGTCGCGTCCTCCTTAAATCAAGATTTATTAATCAACTTGTCATGCTTGTACAGTCACTGTGCATATACTCCATTGTATATGAATTTTATAACTTTGAGAAGGTAGGATTTTAGAATTATGTCGAAACAATCATTTTTAAAAGGAACAGTTATCTTAATTGCCGCGGGGTTAATTACTAGAATAATTGGGTTTTTTAATCGAATTATCATGGTTAGATTGATCGGTGAAGAAGGGATTGGCCTATACAATATGGCAATTCCAACTTTGTTTTTAGTCTATACTTTATCCCAAATCGGATTACCAACAGCGATTGCAAAACGGGT
>CAZONN010000262.1:0-2072 GCA_964581235.1 uncultured Amphibacillus sp. | reverse complement strand
GTGTGAACATGAATCAATATGAACAAATAAAACAAGGTGAACGTGGTGCATGGCTAAGCATTATTACATACCTCTTCCTTGCGACAGCAAAAATTATTTTTGCTCAATTAACTAACTCACAAGCTCTACGTGCCGATGGCTTAAATAATGCGACTGACGTGATCGCATCAATCTCAATTTTAATCGGGATGAAAATTTCCCGCAAACCACCTGACGATAACCACCATTATGGTCATTTTCGCGCTGAGTTGATTGCATCATTAATCGCATCGTTTATTATGGTGACGATTGGTCTGCAAGTTATTTTAAACTCGGTCCAGTTTGTCTGGCAACGTGAAGCATTTGAGCCGTCAATGATTGCCGCTTGGATTTCTCTAGCTTCTGCTTCCCTAATGTTTGGTGTGTATTTTTTCAATAAAAAACTCTCCCAAAAAATAAACAGCCAATCACTATACGCTGCTTCTCAAGATAATAAAGCAGACGCTTTAGTTAGCTTAGCTGCATTCATTGGGATATTAGGAGCTCAATTTGGTATGCCGTGGCTTGACCCAGTGGCAGGAATTTTTGTTGGAATCTTAATTGTTTACACGGCGTGGAAAATTTTTAGAGATACAAGCGTCACTTTAACGGATGGTTTTGAGGTTGAATCAGTAACAGAGATAAGTGCCTTTATTGAAAAAGACCCTGACATTAAGAAGGTGCAGGATATCAAAGGTAGACATGATGGAAATCGCATTTACCTTGATTTAATCCTATATGTAGACCCAGAAATGACGATTGAACATGCTCATAAAATTACTGATCGCATTGAACGTGCGTTAGAGATTGAATTTAATGCGGATCAAACTCATATCCATCTTGAACCCGATCCAGATTCATTAGAGCATTAGATAAACAACTGCTACTGCTCCAATGACGACGAAAATAATATGCAAGCGAAAGATTGCTAAAACAATCGCTACAAGCCCACCAACAATGCCAATATGCGGTTGGTCTGACACAACATTCAGGATACCAGGGAATATCAATGCACCTAGTGCAGCATATGGTATCAATTCAAGCCATTGACCAACCCAAACTGGGAATTTGATTTTGTCGACAATAAATGCCGGCAAAATACGAGGGATAATCGTGACAATACTCATTAAAATAATCATCAACCAAATTGTCATGACATTCTCCTCCTTAACATGAGACAGCCAAGTCCACTAGCGGCTAACGTTGAAAAAACAATCGACCAGCCCTCTTGTAAAAATTGACCAAAAGCGAAATTTAAGCTCATTGCCAGTAATGCAATTAAGCCGTAATGAAGATTATTTTTAACTGATGGAACGAGCAAAGCAATAAACATTGCATAAAGTGCAATACCAAAGCTTTGACTAATTGAATTCGGAATAATATCACCAACAAAGCCACCAACAAATGAACCAATCACCCATGAAAGGTAAGAATTTAAGAAAATGGCTAAATAAAACCAATGCCCATTTACTTGTTTAACAGCATCTTTTTCTACAGTTGTGACTGAAAAAGTTTCATCCGTAATTAATAAGGTTAAACCAGCACGCCATTTTACCGGCGTTTCCATCAGACGGTGAGCAAATGAAAAGCTCATGACAAAATGCCTAAAGTTTAAGACGAATGTTGCAATGACGATTTCAAGTGCACTAACTTCAAGGAGAATCATATTTGTCGCCATAATTTGTGCGGCACCGCTATAAACAAGCGTACTCATTCCTGTTAATTGAAAGACAGTTAAGCCGGCCTGACTTGCCAAAACACCAAATGTAACTGCGATTGGAAAATAGGCTAGCATGATTGGAAAGCCAACTTTTATTCCTCTTTTAAATTGATCGACGGCACGCATAAAAATCCTCCTTTTATTAAATAAATATTACTTATCAGGAGTTGAAGCGAAGGAAATAGCTAGCCAGAAGCTAGCTATTTAATCATCCTGCTTAGTTAAAATAAGCGGACCATCTTTTGTAATGATAAGTGTGTGTTCAAATTGTGCTGAGCGCTTGCCATCAATTGTACGAGCTGTCCAGCCGTTATCATCCATCTTACTTTGCCAA
>CAZONN010000261.1:0-2125 GCA_964581235.1 uncultured Amphibacillus sp. | reverse complement strand
TCTTCATTCTAAAACGGAAGGGTTCTTATCGGCATTTTTCGAAGCAATTGGCCAAAAAAAAGAAGGTGAGCCAGTACGAATGAACTGGAATGCTGTCACAGGCGCAGTCGGTAGATGTAAGTTAGAAATAAATCGATTTACTAGCGACAAAGGAAACGAGATCGAGAATAACCAAGTTAAGACGTTTTTACCGTATGAAGAATATTTGAAACATGCAGGCGGTCAGCAACAGCAACAATATCAGCAACCAGCACAGAATCAAGCACCATTTCCAACAGGACAACCACAACAGCAACAACAAGGTGGATTTGTTCCAGGACAATTTTAAGGGGGTCTATTAATGCCAAAACATATTGATTTACCTTTGTCTGATCTAGCTCACGGAGCCATCCAAGAAAAATTGGATGGCGAGCTAGTCAAAGTATTCAATAATATTCATGATCCAAATACAAAGGCAAAAGATAAAAGAACCGTCACAATTAAGCTTGAGTTTGCTCCAGATGATAATCGGCAAACAATTGCAGTAACAAGTGATTTTATCACAAAATTAGCAAATGTCGAAGGTGTATCAACAACTGTTTTAACAGGCAAGGATTTAGTTTCAGGACGAGTCGAAGCAAAAGAGCTTAAATCAAACATTCCAGGGCAAACGTATTTTGATGATGAAGGCCAAAAAACAGATGTCGGTGAGCCAGTCGATGTTGTTGAGCGTGAAATGGAAAGAAAAAATATTATTAACTTACAAAAAAGGGAGAGTAATTAATCATGATTAAAGAAGCAATTAAATTTATTTTAGATTTAGCTATTAAACCAGATGAGAGAATTGTTGATGTAGTTGATTCAGAAGGCAATACCCGTGTTTTTTCTGTAGGTAATGAAGGAGTCTCAAAAGAAATTAAACCAGTAATCAATCGCGCAAATGACACCTTAGCTATTAATACTTTGACTGGTTTGATTGATTATTTGAAATCGAATGTTGAACGGATTGGTAATCATTTGATTTTACAAGTTTATGATCATAGAACAGTCGTTTTAAAAGGTTTGCTGGATCCTGAAGGTGAACGTGAGCATCTAGTAACTGCTAGCGCTATCGTTCCTAGATTCGATTATGAATATTTCCATGACGCTGAAGAATTAAATATTGCTTTACAATCAAAGTTTGTAAAAAACAAAGATCGTGATTTAATTCTAAAAGTCATCGGCAATGTCAAAGAAGAAAATGTAAGAACAACTGGCGATACAGGTGTTGCTCAAGCTGTGACAATTAAAAGTGGAGTTGCTTCATCTGATGATGTTTTAGTTCCTAACCCAGTTACATTAGCGCCATATCGCACATTCTTAGAAGTTGAACAACCATCAAGTGATTTTATATTCCGAATGAAAGATGGTCCACGTGGAGCGATCTTTGAAGCTGATGGTGGAGCATGGAGAAACAAAGCAATTGCCAATGTGCGTGAATATTTAGCTAAAGAATTATCAAAAGAAATTGCAGATAAACGGATTACTATTATTGCTTAATGGGAGGATATTATGAAACTCAGACCTTATCAACAAGAGGCACGAGAATCAATCCAAGAACAGTGGAGTGAGGGCGTTCAGAGAACGCTCCTCGTCCTTCCTACAGGTACAGGTAAAACGATTGTATTCTCGAAAGTTATTGAAGATAGAGTCCGGATGGGCGAACGCGTACTAGTTTTGGCTCATCGTGGTGAATTACTTGATCAAGCTGCAGATAAATTAGCGCAAGCAACAGGACTCGGAACAGCGACAGAAAAAGCGGAACAATCATCATTAAATAGTTGGTTTCGTGTAGTAGTTGGATCAGTTCAAACACTAATGAGAGAGAAACGGTTACATCAATTTGATAAAGACCATTTTGACACAATCATCGTTGACGAAGCGCATCACACGATTGCAGATTCTTATTTACGAGTATTAAACTACTTTGAAGATGCAAATGTATTAGGAGTGACGGCTACATCCGATCGTGGGGACATGAAGAATCTTGGCCAATTCTATGAATCACTGGCTTACGAATATTCATTACCTAAAGCCATCAAAGAAGGTTTTTTATCACCAATCAAGGCGTTAACGATTCCTTTAAAGTTAGACCTATCAAAAGTTA
>CAZONN010000260.1:0-2125 GCA_964581235.1 uncultured Amphibacillus sp. | reverse complement strand
ACGACACAGCAACCGCACCAATATGCACTCGGCCGTCGTTTAGTTGGAATGGATGATCGTATTGAAGTTTTCAAACGTCGCTTGCAACAAACAGAAGACCGCTATTGGAAACAATTTTCGGCAATGGAATCAGCCATCCAACGTATGAATGAACAATCAAATTATCTATTTAGTCAGTTCAATCAACAATGGTAAAGACGATTTCAAACAAGGAGTGTAAATTATATGGTACAGCAACCTTATCAAGCTTATAAGAATAACTCGGTTAACACGGCGTCACCATCAGAGCTGACATTAATGCTCTACAATGGTTGCTTGAAATTTATTAGATATGGCAAAAAGGGTATTGAAGATCAGAATATGGAGTTGAAGAACACCAATATTCAAAAGGCACAAAACATCATTACAGAACTAATGGTGACCCTTGATCAAGATGCACCGATTTCAAAAGAGATCATGCCGTTATACGACTATATTAATCAGTTATTAATTGAAGCAAATATTAAAAACGATATTGAGCTTTTGACAGAAGCATTTGAGTTAGTTGAGGAGTTTCGTGATACGTGGCAAGAAGTGATTAAGCAAACAAGAACGCGTGAATATAGACAGGGTGTACAAGCATAATGTCTACCTTAATCGAGTTAAAAACGATCACAAACGGTCTTGCTCAATTACTTGAAAAACCAGTCACCGCAAAAGATCGGGATCAAATGTTAGTTGAAGTCAATCAATATTTAGATCGACGCGATCACTTATTAAAAGATATAAAGGCGCCTTTCTCTGACAAAGATTCTGAACTATTATCAGAAATTATGGAGAAAGATAAAGAAATACAATTAAAACTTGATCATTTATTCTTGGCATTAAAAAGTGAATTGCGTGATGTAAAAAAACAGCAATCGTCTTCAGAGAAATATCTTGATCCATATCGAGATGTTGCCACAAATGATGGATCTTATTGGGACAAGAAAAAATAGAAAATAAAAAAACTCTCTAAGTGAAACTTGGGGAGTTTTTTGTTATACTATATGCAAGCGCTTTGATTAATCTATATCCTGTTTTTCCTAGTTTGAAGAAGGACAGAATAGGGAAGTAAATAATTATAGATAAAGAAAGGAGGACACTTTTATGAATTATAACATTAGAGGTGAAAACGTTGAGGTGAGCGAAGCAATTAAAGCTTATGTTGAAAAGAAGGTATCTAAGCTTGAACGCTATTTCGAAACACCACCAACTTCAGATGTGAATGTTAATTTAAGTGTCTATAATGATGAACAAAAGATTGAGGTTACGATTCCAATGACGAATTTGCTACTGAGAGCTGAGGAGAAACATGAAGATTTATATGCAGCGATCGACTTAGTAGTATCTAAGTTGGAGCGTCAAATCAGAAAACATAAAACAAAAATTAATCGGAAGTCACGTCAAAAAGGTGCAGTTAAGTACATGTTTGCAGAAATGGAAAAAAATTCTGTCGAACAAGATGATGATGACAATATTGAAATAGTCCGAACAAAACGCTTTAACTTAAAGCCAATGGATTCTGAAGAAGCAATTTTGCAAATGGATATGTTAGGCCATGATTTCTTTGTCTTTACAAATGGTGACTCAGGAGATACAAGCGTCGTTTATCGTCGTCACGATGGTAGATACGGCTTAATTGAACCAAATTAACACATTGATAAAGCGCGATTAATGGCTACAGTACATCATATTAGTTTATGAAGATAATTGAATAGAGTAAAAAGAATAGCATCAGTGAGTGTATTGTGCTCACTGATGCTATATTTTATGAATAAGTTGTTAGTTGGTTACTAGCCATTTGTTTTTTGATCTAGTAGAAAACCTTCAATTGTGAAAGCAGCCATTCCTGAGACCGTTGAATACGTACCTAGTTTAGCTGAATCTACTTTGAGCTTGTTTTGATGAAAACCGATCGCATGCTCTAAGATATGCCTCTCAATAATTGGGTAAATCCATTGTTTCGCACGTAGTAATCGATTACCAATAATCACATGCTCTGGATTAAAAATATTAATACAGTTCGTTAACCCGATTGCAATATAGGTTGCAATTTCTTCAAATAAATTGATGACATCTTCTACCCCTTGATTAGCCAGTTCTA
>CAZONN010000259.1:0-2130 GCA_964581235.1 uncultured Amphibacillus sp. | reverse complement strand
ATTTTACTGCAGTTGACAACCTGACGTTAGAGATTCCAGAGAAACAGATCTTTGGTTTCCTCGGCTCTAACGGTGCTGGGAAGACAACGACGTTTCGAATGATTCTTGACTTAATTGATCCAACAGAGGGTAAAATTACTTGGCAAGGTGAACCAATTAATTACGAGAGAACGGATCAGATTGGATACTTGCCAGAAGAAAGAGGGCTCTATCCCAAACTATCCGTTCGAGATCAAATTGTTTATTTAGCCAGATTAAGAGGGATGAACAAAAAAGATGCGGTCGTAGAATTGGAGAAATGGTTGGAACGATTTGAAGTCCCGCAAAATATTGATAAAAAAATTGAGGAACTTTCAAAAGGGAACCAACAAAAAATTCAATTTATCTCTGCGGTGATCCATCAACCAAAATTATTAATCTTGGATGAGCCGTTTAGTGGACTTGACCCAATTAATGTTGAAATGATGAAGGCCGCTGTAGTTGATTTGAAGGAGAGTGGCACGACGATTATCTTTTCATCTCACCAAATGAATACAGTTGAAGAAATTTGTGAGTACTTGTGTATTATTCAAGAAGGTAAGCCGGTCATTCATGGTAGTCTAAAAGATGTTAAACGCTCATTTGGAAAGAAAAATGTCTTTATCCATGCTGATTTTGACTTAACCTTTTTAAAAGACTTACCAGGTGTTGTGAATTATAAGGCAACGTCAGAAGGATGCAAAATCCAAATAGAAAGTGAAGAAATCTCACAATCTATCTTAGAGGCTGTACAAAAAGTAGGTTTTGTTCGTCGTTTTGCATTAGAAGAACCTTCTTTAAATGATATTTTCATTGCGAAAGTAGGGAAATCTTATGAATAAATTTTGGATTGTTCTTTCACATAGTTTTATGACACGATTTAAGTCGAAATCATTTATTATTACAACGGTGATTTTTTTACTGTTTATTATTGGAATTGGAAATGTTGATCGAATCATCGGATTATTTGATAGTGATACCGTCGATCAAGTCGCTGTCATTGATGAAACTGGCGAGTTATATCAGACGCTTGTTGAGCAAAATGAGTTTCTTGAAGCAAATTATGAGTTAGTTGATTATGATGGGTCATTAGAAGATGCTAAAGAAGAGGTTTTATCAGGGGTGTTTGAAGGTGTTTTACAGATTGAACCTGATTCTGACCTTTATTTTTCAGCTGTCTATTATACCGACCAATTAACAAATCAATCGATTCAATATCAATTAATGGGAAATTTACAACAAATTAAAGATGCACGCGCGATGACTGATCAGGGAATTGAACAATCAGTTTTAGAAGCAATTTATCAACCGATCACTTTTGAGACAATTGCGATTGAATTGGCAGATGGAACAACAGCGAGAACTGAAGAAGAAATAGGTGTTGCAAGGGGCTTAGTTTATATGATGATCATTATTTTATACATGGCTGTTTTGATGTATGGAAATATGATCGCGATGGATATTGCCAACGAAAAATCATCACGAGTCATGGAGATTTTAATTTCGAGTTCATCGCCAATTAGTCAGATGTTTGCGAAAATTATCGGGATATCTTTGCTAGGCTTAACACAAATTGGTCTGTTTTTAGTAGTTGGCTATTTTATGATTCAAAGTCGAGCAGAAGATATGGTAGGGGAATTTTTTGAGTTCTTTGGTTTTTCAGATGTATCGATTTCTACTTATGTGTATGCGATCGTCTTCTTTTTACTTGGCTACTTCCTTTATGCGACACTGTCAGCCATGCTCGGCTCACTCGTGACTCGAATGGAAGATGTTGGGCAGATTCTAATGCCAATGACATTACTGATTGTGATCGCTTATATGATCGCAATCTTTGGAATCAGCATGCCTGAGTCAGGAGTGGTAACAATTACTTCATTTATTCCGTTTTTCACACCATTCGTGATGTTTTTGCGAGTTGGATTGTTAGATGTGCCAGCTTGGGAGATCGGATTAAGTATTGGTTTGTCAATAGGAGCGATCTTCCTTTTAGCTCTAATTGGAGCGAGAGTTTACCGCGGTGGTGTCTTGATGTACGGTAGAAGTGCGTCACTGAAAGACTTGAAACGTGCATTGCAATTATCAAAAAAAGACCGTTAATTAGAAAATAAT
>CAZONN010000258.1:0-2138 GCA_964581235.1 uncultured Amphibacillus sp. | reverse complement strand
ACTGCTTAATAAGCCTGCTACCCATCGTTCATTATTGAAGGTCTAACCACTGGCTGCGACGTTGGTGAAGAGGAGAGTGTAGCGCTCTGTTTGGTCTTCTTCCCTTTGATTGCTAATAACGAGGCAGACATCGATGATTCGACTGGGCACCTAGGTCTGAGACAATCTTGATTAATGACACCTTAGGAGGTGATTGGTATGTCACAAATACTAGTCGGTATCGACGTGAGTTTACGCTCCCATCATGTCCATTTCATGCATGGAGAGGGACACACACTTGCTGATTTTTCTGTTTCAAATGATACAGAAGGTGCGAATACCTTAATTCAAAAGCTTTTAAAGACAGCGGAAAAAAATCAGTGTGAACACATTAAAATTGGGCTTGAAGCGACAGATCAATATAGCTGGCATATTGCGCATTATCTAAAATCAGAATTACAAGGCTATGAACCCTCTTTCAAAAGTGCTGTTTATATGTTGAATGCGCGTAAAATGGCTCGTTTTAAAAAAGGCTACGATACGTTACCTAAAAACGATCGAATTGATGCCTGGGTCATTGCTGACCATCTGCGCTTTGGACGTTTGCCGTATGAAATGCAAGAATCTTTACAATATGATGCCTTACGGCGTTTGACTCGTACACGTTTTCACTTAATGCATGAAATTGCACGAAATAAAACGTATATGATGAATCAAGTATTTTTAAAATTCAGTGGCTTGCGTCAAGATAATCCCTTTTCTAATACATTTGGGGCAACAAGCGTTGCCGTAATAGAAGAATTAGATCCTGACTCGATCGCTGAAATGCCAATCGAAGAACTGATTGAATTTTTACAGGATAAGGGCAAAAATCGTTTTGCGAATCCTGAAGAGATTGCGAAATATCTTCAAAAGCTCGCCCGTAATTCTTATCGTTTGGATAAAGTGATGGCTGATCCAATCAATTTGTCGCTGTCCGTGATTTTAAGCACGATTCGGCATATGGAAAGCCAAGTAAAACTCCTTGATAAAGAAATTGATCGAATGATGAAGGGCATCACTCAAACTTTAACGTCTGTAAAAGGTATTGGCCCAGTTTATGCAGCGGGTCTACTCGCTGAAATAGGCGATATCAAACGTTTTAAGGATCATCACGCATTAGCGAAATTCGCGGGTCTTGTTTGGTCGCAATATCAATCGGGTGAATTTGAAGCCGAAAACACAAGTCGGATGCGAACAGGCAATAAATACTTACGGTATTATCTCGTTCAAGCGACAGATGCTGTACGCAAATTTGACACTGAATACAAAGTTTTTTATCAAAAGAAATACAATGAAGTCACTAAGCATCAACATAAACGTGCTCTCGTCTTAACCGCTAGAAAACTCGTACGCCTCGTGCATTCGCTACTACGCACGAATCAGCTGTACACACCACTGGAAAGGAGAGAATGATTCACGTATTCTTTTCCTTTTAAAAACCGCATGAAACTTCCAATTTAATCTGTTTTTTTGATTAAAATTGTGAGGTTTATTTGAATATGCTCAAAATAGGGTGTTTGGATCTAATAGGCACAAGCTATTTCCAATTTTCATGTTTTAAGTGCTTGACATATTACCACTGGGCTTATAAATGATAAAAACACCTAACGACTGTTAAGTGGGTCATAAACAATATTCATATTAGCTGTATTGATCGTACCTTCTGTAATTCTTTGATTCGCTTTCAATTCCTTAAGCTTATCAGCTAAGATATCATTTGCCGTAGGTAGACTAACTGGCGGTTCAATTTTAATATCAATCGGACCATTTTTATTCATCTTCTGTAATTCCACTCGAATACCTTTCAATTCACCAAGAAGAGCCTTTTCAAATGGTGTCATAGCAATAACATTCACCCCCCTAAAAATGAGCATAAAAATAGCACCTAATCACTGTTAAATGATTACGTGCTGTTTAATTTGTTTGATCAAAATATTTATCAATCAATCTTTCTGATTCTCTACCAAAATCATTAATTAAGTAACCTTCATCAAAGCCTTTGGAAATTGATAAATCTTGTAAAGCTTCCTCAAACTCAATTAGTTCATCGTCATTATAATCTTGACCCATAGAAAAATGGGGTAATTCTTTAATCAAAAACTCTTGTTCTATTCTCG
>CAZONN010000257.1:248-2144 GCA_964581235.1 uncultured Amphibacillus sp. | reverse complement strand
TGTATTTATTTCGTGCCAAAGTCTGTCTATCTCGGCATTATTGAGCTTACCTTCACGCGCATATCGCTTAAGGGTTCTTCTAAAGTCAGAATACAGTGCCGGGCTAGTATCGGCATCCTCATCTTCCATGAGTTTCCGTACAATTGTGGTCATTTCATTATTAAAGCCGTCGCCAGTATGCACCTTTTCTTCCATCTTTTCCATGATATCATAGAATGCAGACTGTGCAACGTCTGTAAATTCTTTCTTAGTACGTCTGACGATATCATCGTATGTATAGAATCGTCCACGTTCATAATCATAATGTCTAAATGAACCGGTATTTATTTCATTTACAGGTTTATTTAACTGCTTTTGCATGACTTTTACTAACTTCCATGCAAGATTATAGCATGTCGGATAGGTCATTTTCAAGACCTTTTTTAAATTATCTTCTTTTCCAAGTCTACTGTCTTGATTGATCCGATCAATCGCTCGGTGTAAATGCTGAAGCAATCGATTGTAATTGACATCGCCTTTATTAATCTTCACGCCTAAGTTTTCCTCAATCAATTCAACCATTAGAGCAATTAATCTATGGTGGCGATTTAAATCACGTACCCTACGATCAGTAATGGCGCTATGAATATGGAGTGCAATAAAACCTGTTTCGCCTTCAGGAAATTGAATTTCTAATTTATGGTTAATTTTAACGACAATCTCTTGAGCAACTTGATACTCTTTAGGATAAAGTGATTTAATCTCAAATAAAAAAGGATTATTAAATTGAATCTTTGAATCAGCTCGTTTAATCGCAAAACTTAAGTGATCTGTTAGAGCCACGTGTATATGTTCATTAAGTGGATGATCCATCTGTGATTCAATATCGAAGATAATATCATTTAAAAACTCAATGAGTGCGGGATCCTGATGACTAATCAACGTTTGGTATTGTTCCATCTCTTTTTTATCTGTTAATGCAAATGTCTTTTCTGCATCTGAAAGGCTGATTGTATCCCCTTTTTTTCGATTAAAACCAATCCCTTTACCAATCAAAACTACTTCATCTAGTACGGGATCCTTCGCAATGACCACATTATTATTGAGCGCTTTCTTTACTGTTAGTTCTTTTCCCATTTAGTTTCCCCCACTTATTGGACACTTGATATTAATATCCTAGCGGGTTTTACCTTAGTTGACAAGTAAAACTTTTAGACCAAAATTTATCTAGCTCTTTTTAGTTCTTCTTTTCTGCTAACCTCACACTAATACAATCAGACAAACGAGATTAGTTCAAAGATGCTTCACAGTGAAACTTCAATCAGTGGGGGTCTTACTGACAGTTGCACTACGATAAATGATTACTTGATTGAGGATAAAGTCATTTCCGTAACATTAAAACTGACCATTTTACTATGCTGTACCTCATTGACAGCTAGAATACTCTCATTGTTGCCTTAAATTCATCAGCTTAATTCAGCCCACTTTTTAAAATATCCAAACATTGTACTAAGAATCAAAAGTGTTCACGTTAGACTAATCTCTTCTATACTAAAACGATTTTCTTTAATATGCATCAACAACTGGTATATAAAACATATTACTAAAATGAAAGAAAAAATTAGGAAAAGTGACCGACACAATGTGGCGGGGTACCGACACATTTTGGCGCGATAAATCAATTCCTATTCAATTGTATATACGATAAACTTAATATCTCAACTTTCGCACACTGAAATAGACAGATATACCTTGATATAGCTGGGCAAACCTGTAATCCATTGCTGTAGTTGACTTTTAATTAATTTTTGAATTCTTTTATTGGTGTGCTTTATAGTATCTTCAAGAAGCTCGATTAATTGCTGTAAAGCGACAGCCCAATCAAGCTCGTTTATTTCATCAGATAATTCATAAAAT
>CAZONN010000257.1:0-231 GCA_964581235.1 uncultured Amphibacillus sp. | reverse complement strand
CACCCAAGGTTCGATCATCTGAGTTGCATCGGTTTTGCCAGGACAGCACAATGTACCTTGTAAACACAATGGTTGTGTGGCTAATTAAAGCATCATATGAGCGGCTTTGAAATTCCTTTTGAAGTTTTAGTAGCGACTTTGTCGTTTTGAAGAACACTTCAATATCCCAGCGCATGCCATATATGCGAATAATTTCTCGATCGCTCAGCATACAGTCGGTACTCAAAATGG
>CAZONN010000256.1:0-2177 GCA_964581235.1 uncultured Amphibacillus sp. | reverse complement strand
CTTGGGAATATTAATTTTACTGTAAAAAATATAGCATCTGTTGAAAATATTAATGAGGAATCACTTGACTGGGTCAATCCTTTGAAAACAAATAAACTTGAGTATATAATAAATTCAAAAGCAAAGGTGGTTCTGTGCGAACATGATATACCAACAGACTCAATAGACTTAGCAGATAAATGTGTAATTCATGTTTCTAATCCAAAGTTGACCTTTATACGAATTGCTGATCATTTTTTCAATAAAGTTGATTTAAGTGGCATTCATACAACAGCTGTTATCCATTCTAAAGCAAAAATATCAGAAACTACCTATATTGGGCCAAACACTTATATTGGTGTTTGTGAAATTGGTGAAAACGTTATCATCCATGGAAATTGTTATTTATACGACAATACAAAAATAGGAAATAATGTTACTATACATGCAGGAACAGTTATTGGTGCTGACGGTTTTGGATATCAAAGAAATGAGTCAGGTGAATTTGAAAAATTTCCACATGTAGGAGGCGTAGTTATTGGGAATAATGTTGATATTGGTTCTAATACTACTATTGACCGTGGTGCTTTGGGTAATACAGTAATTGAAGATGGTGTTAAAATTGATAATCTTGTACACATAGCGCATAATGTAAAAGTGGGTAAACACTCTGCAGTAATTGCTCATGCTATGATAGGTGGAAGTACAGTTATAGGTTCTTTTTGCTGGGTTGCACCATCTGTAGCAATGAGAGATCAAATTACTATTGGTGATAAATCATTAGTTGGTATGGGAGCTGTGGTGACTAAAAGTGTGCCATTTAATGAAATATGGATAGGTAGTCCTGCGCATAAACTTGAAAAATAATATGAAGAAACTAATTAATAATATTTCTATTTATAGACAAACAACTATTTTGCAGGCTTTGCGCAAAATGGATGAAAGTAAGAAAAAGTTGCTTCTAGTCTTGCAAAACGACAAAACTTTTTTCAGTCTCTTGAGTATTGGAGACATTCAAAGAGCTATTATAAATAACACACCACTTGATTATCCTATTGAAAAAATATTGCGTAGTAATGTTATAGTTGCTGATACTACTGCTAATAAAGAGAAAATAAAACAGCAAATGAAAAGTGGTCGAACAGAGTTTATGCCTATTCTTGATGATTCAAAACAAATTATAGATATCATCTTTTGGGAAGATTTATTTGAGGAAAAACAAAATAGAGATCAATTTAACCTGCCTGTAGTTATAATGGCAGGAGGTAAAGGAACACGCTTAAAACCCTTGACAAATGTAATACCCAAACCTTTAATTCCTATAGGTGATAAAACAATTATTGAGGAAATTATGGATCGCTTTGTGGAATACGGGTGTCACCAATTTTATTTATCAGTCAATTATAAGGCAGAGTTGATTGAGTATTATTTTAAGAGTCTTAATAACAAGGATTATAACATAGATTATTTTAAAGAAGACAAGCCTCTTGGAACAGCTGGTAGTTTATCTTTGCTGAAAAATAAAATAGATACAACTTTTTTTGTTAGTAATTGTGATATTCTTATTAATCAAGATTATTCAGATATATTGAAATATCACAACGAAAATGAAAATGAAATAACCATAATTGCTGCATTAAAGCATTACTCTATTCCATATGGAACAATAGAAACATCCAAAGGTGGAGTTTTAACAAAGTTAGAAGAAAAGCCAGAACTTACTTTTCAAATTAATTCTGGAATGTATATTTTAGAGCCTCATTTATTAAATGAGATACCAGTGAATGAGTTTTTTCATATTACAACTTTGATTGAAAATGTTCAAAAAAGAAATGGTAAAGTTGGTGTGTTTCCAGTAAGCGAAGGTAGTTGGAAGGATATTGGAGATTGGAACGAATATCTTAAAAATTTAAAACAGGTATAACCCTCACTTATGTTTGAAAATGCAAGTTTTATTTAAATTCATGATATAGATAGATGAGTAAATCCAAAAGATTACAATCGAATATTGATTTTGAAGATCTAAAGTTGACAGTGTTAGATAAATTTCTAATAACTATATTTATTCTGTTTATAGCAGGAGCTGCGTCTTTCTTAGAAAATAAAAATTTAGTTGTTTTTATTTTTGTTGGAATAGTGTCCTTATTTATTTTAAAAAGGAAGAAGCTAAATAAAAAAACGGTTTACTTATGGGTTGT
>CAZONN010000255.1:0-2182 GCA_964581235.1 uncultured Amphibacillus sp. | reverse complement strand
TGCATATTTTAATTCTCGCAAAGCCCCTACCCGTGGATACCCAATCACTGCTGTTCTCATAATTATTTCCCCCTAGTTCAGTTATTAACATAATTCTATCACATTGAATTCCATATAAAGTAATACCTATTTCTTATCTCTAGATATAGTTTTAAACTATGGCTCGGTTATTTTTGTCAAGTGAATGAATTTCATAATGACTTAATGGGCTATAAAACACGAACAATTGAGTTACAGGTAACGCGGTGATTTCCACTCTAGGCGGACGCTTTCCGCGGGATCGGCCTCAGCTAATTGATAAAAGCTTTCCAAGCTTTTATCACTGGATCTTCGGACACGATTGTTCCCGCTGGAGTCGCCGCCTGCCGTTCCAATCACTTGATTAGGCTTCTTTATTTACGTATGATATTGTGTTTTTATTCGTAATTGTTCGTGTTCTTAATTAGATTTTTGTATTATGAAATTGACTCAATTATATTAATTTCACAATTACGTTGCGGGAAGTACCCGTGATCTTCACTCTCGGCGGACGCGTTCCCAATCACTTGAGTTAACTTCTAAGCGCATGCTCAATACAATTAAATTATAATTTTTTGTATTTTAAAGATCAAAAAAGGGCTCTCTTGTTCCGTAAAGGACGAGAGAACCCGTGGTACCACCTTAATTAGCATATTATGCTCACTAGACGATCGATCGTAGTTTAAGATTAATCGTTGTTTCTTGATAACGGCGAAACAATCCCCGTCAAAGCTTACTGAGCCGTTTGGCTGTTTAGTTTGACTGCTCAAAAGTCCATTCACTTAAATTCTTCTGCTAGTTTCCACCAACCACTAGCTCTCTTAGAAGAAAAAATCTAAGTTACTCCTCTTTGTCAACACAGAAATATTATAATTAATATCTATCATAGTCTGCTTAATTTGAAATGTCAACACAAATTATTGAATTTTCTAAAAATAGTTACTTTTCAGTGATTTCTTCTTCAATCTTTTGTCCTAGATGGCGACCTGGTTGGTCGGGATAACAGATCAACTCATCACCGACCTCTAATTTGATGGCTGGTATGGCTGTTTGATCTGCCCCTAACAAGTGGACGCTATCTGCCTCTTGAACAGTAACAGATATCTCTTTATCTGTATTCTCTGTTTGACAAACAATTCTCATAAACGGTCGTTTCTCAATTTTCACCCGACCAATCGCCACGAGTCGAGACTCACCACTTTTCCAAACTGGGATCTTCATACCAGGTACCATCTCTGCTAAATAGCTGGTCTCCTCATCATCAAGCAATAGATAATGATGGTAGGCTCCCGCATTGATTCGAAATGGTCGCGGCGGATATGTGTCTGTTGAACGGTTTTCAGACAGTGCCACTAAATAACCATTTCCGGTATTACCGATCAATACCCCTTCAAGCGGATCAAGTTCATCAATTAAATCAAGACAAACACGCGTACCTTGACCGATCGATTCGATTCTAATAACCTTTGCAGTTTCAAAATTTGTCATCTTAGCTCCCCCTTTTAACTACCAAATGTTAGCTCTTTTTAAATCTACCATAATCATATACAATAGGATTAATCTTGACAAACAATTCAAAGGAGGGTGAGTTTTTTTGAGAAAGGGTTTAATATTTTTAATTATTCTACTTGTCGTGGTCTTTGGTGTCATTGGGCTGCGTCAAGATAATCAACAAAGTGATGTTCACGTTGAAACGAATGTTGTCTCTCAAGAGACTGATATATAAAAAGAGAGCAAATGCTAGGCATTCGCTCTCTTTTGGTTTTATTCTAATATTGTGACTGTTACTTCACGTACACCCCAGCTGTATGCTTCGTCTTTTGTTGGGACGTGAATATCGATCTTGTTGCCTTTAATCGCGCCACCAATATCTCCTGCAACTGCTTCGCCATAGCCTTCTACATGGACACGTGTGCCTAGTGGAATGACTGCTGGATCAACCGCAATCACTTTCATATTACGGTCTTTATTTAAGTCTAGGCCGGTATAGGTAATTCCTGAACAACCGTCACATTCTGCTGTGTATGCTGTTGCCGTCATAGTTAATGTTTGACTGTTTGACGATTTTGTTTCAGTTGTTGTTTGAGCTGGCTTTTCATTAACGACTGCACTTATCTTAATACAAAATTGATTGGCATAGGTTACAGGGTGATTAAAGGTTCAT
>CAZONN010000254.1:0-2194 GCA_964581235.1 uncultured Amphibacillus sp. | reverse complement strand
GTAGTTGGAGACAAAGATTCGGTACTTCCTTTTAAAATCCTTGGGTTTGATGTGTTTGCAACAGGTACAAGCAAAGAAGCAAGGCAAACAATTGATTCTTTAGCCGAAAAAAGCTATGGAGTGATCTATTTAACGGAAGCAATTGCTAAAGAAATACCAGATACAATTAAACGATATGATGCCGAAGTAAAACCCGCGATTATCTTAATTCCAAATCATAAGGGATCACTTAACATCGGTAAAAGTAGAATTCAAACAAATGTTGAAAAAGCAGTAGGACAAAATATTTTATAACTAGGAGGGGACTTATTTGAAAAAAGGAAGAATTGTCAAGGTTTCCGGTCCTTTAGTTATGGCAGAGGGAATGGAACATGCGAATATCCAAGACCTTTGTTATGTAGGGGATATGAAATTAGTTGGTGAAATCATTGAGATGCGTCATGATGTCGCCTCTATTCAAGTATACGAAGAAACCTCTGGCCTCGGCCCTGGTGAACCGGTCGAAACAACTGGGGAAGCTTTATCTGTTGAATTAGGACCTGGAATCGTCTCACAAATGTTTGATGGGATTCAACGACCACTAGATACCTTTAAGGAAAAAACTAAAAGTGACTATCTCGTTAGAGGCGTTAATATATCCAATTTAGACCGTGACAAAAAATGGTCTTTCACGGCAACAAAGTCAATTGGTGATCAAGTAGAAACCGGTGATATCGTCGGTACAATTCAAGAAACAAAAGTTATCGAACACCGAATCATGGTTCCACACGGTGTGAAAGGAACAATTAAATCAATTGAAAGTGGCGAATATACATTAGAAGACACAGTTTATTCAATTGAAACTGAAAATGGTATTAAAGAATTAACAATGTTACAAAAATGGCCTGTTCGTCGCGGTCGTCCATTTAAGAAAAAGTTAAATCCAAACCAACCGATGATCACTGGTCAACGTGTTATTGATACATTTTTCCCAATTACAAAGGGAGGAGTTTCCGCTGTTCCTGGACCTTTTGGTGCCGGTAAAACAGTTGTACAACATCAAATTGCGAAATTCAGTGATGTGGATCTTGTTGTTTATGTTGGTTGTGGTGAGCGTGGAAATGAGATGACGGACGTTCTGAATGAATTCCCTGAACTTGTTGATCCAAACACTGGTGAATCATTGATGGAACGAACAATTTTAATTGCAAACACATCAAACATGCCAGTTGCAGCGCGTGAGGCATCAATTTATACAGGTATTACAATCGCAGAGTATTTCCGTGATATGGGTTATAGTGTGGCCATTATGGCTGACTCAACGTCGCGCTGGGCTGAAGCACTTCGTGAGATGTCTGGTCGTTTAGAAGAGATGCCAGGGGATGAGGGTTATCCAGCATATCTAGGTAGTCGAATCGCTGAATATTATGAGCGTGCAGGACGTGTTGTTTCGGTTGGATCTGATCACCGTGAAGGAAGTATCACGGCAATTGGTGCAGTTTCACCTCCAGGGGGAGATACATCAGAGCCTGTTACACAGAACACACTACGCGTTGTAAAAGTTTACTGGGCACTTGACTCTACACTTGCACAACGACGTCACTTCCCATCAATAAACTGGTTAACATCATACTCACTTTACTTAACAGAAGTTGGCGAGTATATGGATGAGGCACTTCAAACAGATTGGTCTAAAATGGTTCAGCACTCAATGAACTTATTACAAGAAGAAGCTGAATTAGAAGAGATTGTACGTCTCGTAGGGATTGAATCATTATCAGAAAAAGACCGCTTAACGATGGTTATCGCTCAATCACTAAAAGAAGACTACCTCCAACAAAATGCTTTTGACGATGTCGATACATATACATCACGTCAAAAACAATTCGTTATGCTTGATTTAATTTTATCTTATGAAAAAGAAGCCCGAGAAGCAATGAAGCTAGGTGCTTATTTTGATGAAATTATCGAAGGAACAGAAGATATTCTAGATCGAATTGCTCGATCAAAATATATTAGTGAAGATCAAATTGATCAAATTAGTGCAATTAAAGCAGATACAAAAGAAACCATTCATCAGATTGTTTCTAGAGGAGGGATGACAGATAATGCTGAAGGAATATAAAACAGTTAGTGAAGTCATTGGGCCTCTAATGGCAGTAGAACAAGTTGAAGGTGTTAACCTAACAGATGCTGATGGAATTTTATACGGAAC
>CAZONN010000253.1:0-2197 GCA_964581235.1 uncultured Amphibacillus sp. | reverse complement strand
AATATAAAATAAACCACCTTTGACCTGACCGTTACCAATATTATATAATGAATTGTACGATTCAAATAAAAGAGGTGAAATCCATGCTTGATAAATTAGCTGGTCTAGAAGAACGTTATGATAAATTAAACGAATTGTTAAGTGACCCAGAAGTCATTAGCGACCCGAACAATCTTCGTGAATACTCGAAAGAGCAATCGGATTTACAAGATGTAGTTGATACTTACCGTGAATATAAAGATATTAGCGAGCAAATAGCAGGCGCTAAAGAGATGCAACAAGAGGAAACAGACGCAGATATGAAGGAAATGATTCAAGAAGAACTGGACGAACTTGAACTGCAAATTCCTCAACTCGAAGAAAAAATGAAAGTCTTGCTATTACCGAAAGATCCAAATGACCATCGAAACGTTATTATGGAAATCCGTGGCGCAGCAGGTGGCGATGAAGCCGCACTGTTTGCAGGCGACCTGTTCAGAATGTATCACCGTTTTGCTGAAACAGAAGGTTGGAAAATCGATATTATGGAAGCAAGTTCGACAGGTGTTGGTGGCTACAAAGAGATCATTTTTATGATCAATGGTAAAGGCGCTTACTCAAAACTTAAATACGAAAACGGTGCGCACCGCGTTCAACGTGTCCCTGAAACCGAATCAGGCGGCCGCATTCACACGTCAACCGCAACCGTCGTTGCCCTACCTGAAGCAGAAGATGTTGAAATCGATATCCATGAAAAAGATATTCGCGTTGACACATTTGCCTCATCAGGACCAGGTGGACAGAGCGTTAACACGACAATGTCAGCCGTCCGCTTAACACACGAACCAACTGGAGTTGTCGTCTCAATGCAAGACGAGAAATCTCAAATTAAAAACAAAGAAAAAGCGATGAAAATCCTTCGTGCGCGTATTTATGATAAGTACCAACAAGAAGCGCAAGCTGAATACGACCAAAACCGTAAATCAGCTGTCGGTACCGGCGACCGTTCTGAACGCATTCGAACGTATAATTTCCCACAAAACCGTGTCACCGATCACCGCATCGGCCTGACGATTCAAAAATTGGATCAGATTTTAGAAGGGAAGCTCGGTGAAATTGTTGATGCGCTCATCATGGAAGAACAAGCTCACAAAATGGAGCACATCGGTGACTAACATGAACAACACAATCCAAGAAGTCCTCCACAGGGCTTCTGTTTTTTTACAGCAACACGACCGCGAGCCAAAAGTCGCTGAGATACTCTTGCTCCATCACATGAATTTTTCAAAAACAGACCTGATTATCAACATGCGCGAACCAATCGACGAAGCTATTCACGCAAAATTCCAAGCGGATCTAGAAACGCATGCCACAACAGGCAAGCCGGTTCAACACCTGACAGGAACCGAACAATTTTACGGCCGCAACTTCACGGTCAACGAACACGTGCTGGTCCCGAGGCCTGAAACCGAAGAACTCGTCCAACTCATTCTGAAAAAAACGAAAACACAACCGCGCCCACTCAAGCTACTCGACATTGGCACAGGCAGTGGCGTGATCCCGATCACACTGAAGAAAGAAGACCCGACGCTGACAATCGAGGCGAGCGACATCTCCGAACAAGCGCTAACCGTCGCCAAGCAAAACGCAACAAATCACAAAGCGGATATCGTATTCCATCAAAGTGATTTTTTACAAAAATGGCTCGGTTCGGGTCAGCAATTTGACTTAATCGTTTCAAACCCACCGTACATTGCATGGGAAGAGCGGAGCACCTTATCCGACACCGTCAAAAATTTTGACCCGGAGCTGGCGCTATTTGCTGACGACCAAGGTTTGGCAGCATACCAAATCATAATTGAACAAGCAAAATCAGTGCTCAAACCGGCTGGCGCGCTTGCGTTTGAAATTGGTCACACCCAGGCAGAAGCAGTTAAAAGCCTGATTCAGTCAGCATTTCCAACGAGTCAAGTTGACGTGATTCAAGATATTAACAAAAAAGATCGGATTATTTTTGCCGAATGCTAGTTTAAAAGATTCCCCTTCTGGTGATACTGACCGTATAACTAGTTTTCGGAGGGGAAAACGACATGAAACCGATGATTCAAGCATTAATTAGCTGTATTCTTTTACTCACAAATCAACCGATTATCACACCTGAAGCGAACCTCTATCAAGTCATTCCAGATGAAGCAATCAGGCTGAGAATTTTAGCTGA
>CAZONN010000252.1:0-2222 GCA_964581235.1 uncultured Amphibacillus sp. | reverse complement strand
GAATCAAAAATACCTTTAGCTAATAAACAAATTAAGCGTGTTTTTGTTGAACCCAAAATGATTATACCCTTACCAGAAGCGATTGAAGCAGTTAGGCAATCTGATCTCGTCGTCATCTCGCCAGGCAGTCTTTATACAAGTACACTACCGAATTTAGTCGTCCCGAAAATTGCAAATGCATTAAGCGAAACAAGAGGACAGGTTGTCTATATCTGTAACGTGATGACTGAGGTCGGTGAAACATCTGGCTATACCGTTGCTGATCATGCCCAAGCGATAATAGACCACGTCGGAGAGGGTTGTGTTGATAAGATCATTGTCCATAACAAAAAAATTACTGAATCCGTTCGGGAAAAATACGCAGAAGAAAATGCAGAACCAGTTGAATACGATTTAGATCGACTAGCTTCACTAGGATTAGAAATTATTGAAGCGGATATTATTGATGAACAACAAAAATATTTACGCCATGACTATAAAAAGGTGGCTGAAATTCTTTGTACGTTAATTGGTATCGATCCTAAAAACTAGGGAGGTGAGATCACCATGTCATTTGCATCCGAGATTAAAAAGGAAATGACCCAAATTGAAAATAATGATTGTTGTAAAGAAGCTGAATTAGCAGCATTGATTCGAATGAACGGCGCGATCTCAATTGCCCGTGAATCACATGTGTTAGATATCCAAACAGAAAATGCAGCAATCGCAAGACGAATTTATACATTGATTAAGTCACTTTATTCATACCCGATTAAACTGCTCGTCCGTCGCAAGATGAAGTTAAAGAAAAATAACGTCTACATCGCACGAATTGAAGAAGGCGCTAAAGACATGCTTGTAAGCTTAAATATTTTGATCGAACCATTTACCTTCGTTCGAACGATCTCAGACAAATACTTAGAGAAAAATTGTTGCCGACGCGCTTACTTGAGAGGAGCATTTTTAGCAGGAGGGTCTGTCAACAACCCTGAAACATCCTCTTACCACTTGGAAATCGCCAACGCATACGAAGAACATAATGAGTCACTTTGTGAATTAATGAACCATTTTGATTTACGGGCAAAAATTCTCGAACGACGTAACGGGTACATTACGTACATTAAAGAGTCGGAGAAAATTACTGAATTCCTCAACTTAACTGGCGCACATCAAGCTTTGTTTAAGTTTGAAGATGTTCGTATTATCCGGGATATGCGGAACTCGGTCAATCGCTTAGTTAACTGCGAAACAGCTAACTTAAATAAGACAATTGGTGCGGCTTTTAGACAGGTTGAGAACATTAAATTGATTGATAAAGTGGTTGGACTTGAAACGTTACCGATTAAATTGCAGGAGATTGCTAAAGTGAGAGTTGAGCACCAAGATGCATCATTAAAAGAATTGGGCGAGCTTGTTGCAGACGGAAAGATTAGTAAATCAGGTATTAATCATCGCTTGAAAAGAATTGACCAAATCGCTGATCAACTGAGACAAGATCACGGTATCAACCCTGAGTTTAAATAATTTGTTTATTTTGTAAAATTTAAAACGTGTTCTTCAAAAGAAGTCATTTATAGGTTATAATCAAGGTGTGTGTGATCATACACTTAAATAGCGAGATGGTAAAATTGAGAGGAGCGCTTTAATATGGTTGAGAAAACAGTAGTTGTAGCAGTAGAACCAGGATTACAGGCAGATAAAGCAGCTAAATTTGTTCAAGAGGCAAATCGTTTTGCAGCAGAAATCTTTTTAGAGAAAAAAGGTCGGCGTGTGAATGCGAAAAGTATTATGGGTATCCTTAGTCTCGCCATTGCAAGCGGAGAATCGATTACGCTATTTAGTGATGGCTCAGACGGACAAGAAGCGATAGATGCTTTAGTTGCATGCCTAGAAGAGCCGAAATAAACACAACTTAAAAACATAACATCAACGCAATGATAAGCTACCTAATTAGGTGGCTTATTTATTTTATGCTCGTTCGAGCACAAATCACAAATATCGAGCATAAATCGAATAATCCGAGCATAAACTCAAAATATCGAGCATAAATCGAATAAAGTCTGTTTGCACAACCTATTGGTTTTACTTTGCAATCAATCTTTTCTAAATATTACTTAATTCATGATATGTGCAATAAACTGCCCGATTTCATATCCGATATAATAGCCTCCGATCAATATCACTAATCCTGCCAAAATTTTTAGCATCAGCAAGTCGCTTTTTGTCAGTTTTTCATGTTCATT
>CAZONN010000251.1:0-2225 GCA_964581235.1 uncultured Amphibacillus sp. | reverse complement strand
CTTCTAACTCTTGCTCAACTTGCTTGATTAAATTGTCTGAAGTTGAGATTAAGAAGGCACGCGCAAGTGTGTCGTGTTCAGCTTGTGCGATTAAATCAGCTGCAACATAAACCGGATTTGCAGAATCATCAGCGATAATTGCTACTTCAGACGGTCCAGCGATCATATCAATCCCAACATCACCATAGACAAGTGCTTTTGCAGCCGCGACATAGGCATTACCTGGCCCAACTATTTTATCAACAGCTGCGACTGTTTCTGTTCCATAAGCAAGCGCTGCAATAGCTTGGATTCCACCAATTTTATAAATTTTAGAAACGCCACAAATATCAGCTGCAACAGATAAAATCGGTTCAATTTCTTCACCACTTCTCGCAGGCGTTACCATCACCACTTCTTCGACACCAGCTAATACAGCAGGAATAGCATTCATAAATACAGACGAGGGGTAACAAGCTGTTCCACCTGGTACATAAATTCCAACCTTATCAACAGGTCTATAAATTTGTCCTGAGATGATATCTGGCTCAGTTTGCATAAATTTAGATTGATTTACTTGCTTTGCGTGAAAAGCCTCAATGTTTTTAGCAGCTCGTTTTAAAGCTTCAATCGTTTTAGGGCTAATTTGTTCCCAGGCTCGCTTCCGCTCTTCTTCAGAGACAACATAGTTATCTGGCACACGGCCATCAAACTTCTCTACATACCTGTCTAAAGCTATGTCTCCCTCTTCCTGAATCGCTGCAATGACTTCCTTTGCAACTTGATAAGCTTGATCAGACTGTAAACTCGTTTTCTTTTGACTTGTCAATAACTCTTCAAATTCTTTCGCTTGATAAATAGATACCACTTAAAGCTCCTCCTTTTGATTTAACAGATTGATAATAGGTCTTAATTTTTCTCGTTTTATTTTTAAAGCGGAACGATTAGCAATTAATCGTGCGCTGAAATGTAGAAATTCCTCATCAATAATTAAACCATTCTCCTTTAAAGTTGTACCCGTTTCAACAATATCAACGATCCCATCTGCTAAATCCAAGATTGGTGCCAATTCAACGGATCCTTCAAGCTTAATAATATCGACTGACTCGCCTTTTTCTTTAAAGAAAGCTTTAGTTATATTGGTATATTTACTCGCGATCGTTTTCTTTTCTTCTGGCCACTGTTTACCTTTCTCTTTAGCGACAGCCATACGACACTGACCGAATGGTAGCGGGAATAAATCATAGACATCTGGCTGAAATTCAGCGAGAATATCGCCTCCAACCACACCTAAATCGGCAATACCATATTGAACGTATGTTGTCACATCGACGCCTTTAGCAAAAATAAACTCAAATTGATCTGTTTCAACACGTAACTTACGACCTTTCTCAGTTAAAGGTTTAATATCAAATCCTAATGAATTAAAAAATGTTAAAAATTGCTTTTCTAATCTCCCTTTAGTTAAAGCGATAACTGGTTTCATGATTGCACCCCATCTACTAGATTAATAATCTCATCATATTGATTTTCGTTAGGACGTTGATACAGAATATCAACTTGTGCATCAGTATACTCACTTCGCAATAGTTCTGCTTTCACATGTGTGTCAGGTGATGCTAATATACAGATTAAGCTTTTTTTCTGATCGGATTCAATCATCTTTGTTAGTACATCAACATAGAACGCTAAGCCAACTGCAGAAATATTTTTATCAAACTGATTATATAAACGGTCATATCGGCCTCCAGAAAAACAAATATCACCACTCTTCTTCAGATAGCCACTAAACATTGTACCACTGTAATATCTGAGCTGTCTCACACTGCCTAAGTCAACAATGACATCATCTACACCAAGTGCCTTCAATGACGTCATTAATTTTTCTAAATGATCGATAATGACGACAAGTTCTTTGGAATGCTGCCATTTATTCCGGTAAGTTGCTAATAGATCCTGCCCACCGTAAGCTTGGATTAACTCAACAAGTTGATTAGCGATTTTGTCATCACCATTAACTGATGCAATCCGATACACAAGATCTTCTCTTTTTTCATCCATTGCGGCGCGTAATTTCTCTTCGTCTGCCTGACTAAGCGATAAAGGCTGAATTAAATAATCAAAAATCCCCGTATGTCCTAGCTCAATCAGATAATCTTGAATCGATAATTCATTGAGTACATCAACAGCAGTAAAGAGTGTTTCCATTTCTCCAAGTAAAACATCCATGCGAATAATCTCAATCC
>CAZONN010000250.1:0-2254 GCA_964581235.1 uncultured Amphibacillus sp. | reverse complement strand
ATGGAACGTATTCGAAAAAGAAACGGAAATCATCAAAATGATATCATATTGACGGAGCAAACAGCTTCCACTTATTATGATCATTTTCAACCCCCAACTGATGAAGAAGGTGAAGTTATAGTAGTCGAGGGATATTAATATTGTGGTTTTAGGCATGGAAATTGTACTAGATGATAAGTTTTGTCAAATTTTTTGAAAGATATACTTCCAACAAGGGGATACCAGCTTCAGGTGATATCATTATTGTCATCTCAGAGCAGGGGGTAGTATTGATTCAGCCGGAAGAATAAGTGGCGATGCAATGAAGACGATGAATGCATTATTGAAATTACAGGGAAAAAACTTACTGAAATACGTTTGAAAAATATTATAAACTTGAGATAGATCATGATATTACTGTGCCAGGTGCACCGGAAGATACGTATTATTCATTAGCAGATGTTGAAGAAGTCGTTGATGAAATTATTATGGATTCTCCAAATTCAGATTTTGCATATGGTACGATCTTAGAATATGAAAATGATCTTTTACTTGCTCCAAGATGGTGTACAGTTGTCTTAATCAATAAAACATTAAACAAAATAGTATTTCACATTAAACTTTCCAATGTAAAATAAAATTTAAAAATTGAATTATTTGTTTTACGAAGCTACTATAAATTGTTCATTCACAGGTACCATATTAAACGCGTAGTCCTTTCCCTAATAACAATAATTATTATCTTTTAATCCAAATTGCAATGCGCGAAAAGAGGATGATTTAGGAAAGTCATTGATCATCACGAGTATTGTGTCCAATATTATAATTGAGGTCCTTTTAGCGATTATCTTTTAAACTCAAACAACTTAACGAAAATTCTGATAACTCGCCGTTTTTGTGTTGACGAGATACAATATATTTGATAACATAACTACAATTAAATAATCAAAGGCTTTGACGTGGAGGAGTAGTTACACACTTGAAGTAAAGAGAGGGAATGTTGCTGAAAATTTCCCGTGAGAGATGTGATGAAAGTAACCACTGAGCTTTAAACTGAAAGCATTAAGTAAGTAGGATTTAACGGCTCTCCCATCGTTAACAGGGAAATAGTATCGACTGATTAAGTCCGTACTAGATTGAGCGTGTACATTGTACAAAATTAGGTGGTACCACGGAATGATACCTTCGTCCTAAATAAAATTAGGGGAAGGTTTTTTGTTTTCTCTAAAACTAAGTAATTAATCTTGAAAGTGGTGGAATAGTCATGACTATTAAATTTGCAGATCGAATGAATCATGTACAAAAATCGTTTATTAGAGAGATTCTTAAAATTACAGAAAACCCTGATGTGATCTCATTTGCGGGTGGTCTGCCTAATCCGGATTCTTTTCCGATTGAAGAAATTAAGCAAGCATCGGAACGAGTATTAGCTGATTACGGCAGTTCAATTCTTCAATATAGCTCAACTGAGGGATATCTCCCATTAAGAGAATATATCGCAGAAAGATATTATAAACGATTTGGCTTAAATGTTGAAGCGGATGAGATTTTAATTACAAACGGATCACAGCAAGCACTGGATCTGATCGGGAAAATTTTGCTCAACAAGGGTGATCGAGTTGTTCTTGAACGCCCTGGTTATTTGGGTGCGATACAATCGTTCTCAATCTTCGAGCCTGAATTTCAATCCGTCTCATTAAATGATGATGGGATTGATCTTAACCAGTTAGCAGACACTTTAAAGACTCATAACCCAAAATTGTTCTACACAGTACCTAATTTTCATAACCCTTCCGGAGTGACTTATTCTGCTGAAAATAGAGAAAAAGTTGCAGCACTACTGAAACAGCATCAGACCGTGTTAATTGAAGATGATCCTTATAGTGAGTTACGCTTTATCGGTGAAGATTTACCGCCAATTAAGAAGTTTCTAGGTAATCAGTCAATTATGTTAGGTTCTTTTTCAAAAATTGTCGCGCCCGCAATGAGATTAGGCTGGATTTGTGCGCAAGGTGAAATGATGGAGAAATTAATTATCGCGAAACAAGCGGCCGATTTACACACGAACTATTATTCGCAACGTATCGTGCATCAATTTTTAATTGATAATGATCTTGAAGATCATATTGAAAAGATTAAAGAAATGTATAAGCAGAAAAGAGAATGCATGGTTCAGATGATTGAGAAGTATTTTCCGCAAGAAGTGAAAATCACTCGACCTGAAGGTGGCATGTTCCTTTGGGTGACCTTGCCAGAGGGAATGTCGTCACTCGAA
>CAZONN010000249.1:0-2259 GCA_964581235.1 uncultured Amphibacillus sp. | reverse complement strand
GCAATTGATTATTTAATTCCATCACGCCACCCTCAAGACCAATTCCGATCACACCTGCATCAGACGCTTGACAATATTTCGCCCGATTAATCGCACCAGTCAACGTTTCTAAATCCGTCATAGGCTGATCTGAAACGCCTGAAGGTGCTTGTATTCCATAAACAGAAGCACCCTTAAATATATTTTTCACTGCAGTTAGTTTAGTCTTATTTTGTGAACCTACGATGATTTTCATACGTAAATAATCCCCCTGAAAAATGAAATTGAGAACAAAAAAAGTGGGGATACCCCCACTTATATTTAACTATTGTTTCTAAGTTGCTCTACCATATTCGCATCTGTATTTTTCACAAGCTTAACAATTAATTCTTTCGCAGCTGCATAGTCATCAACGTGGATAATTGATGCGTGTGTATGAATGTAACGTGATGCAATTCCGACAACTGCTGAAGGGACACCATCATTTGATAGATGTACGCGACCTGCATCCGTTCCACCTTGAGAAATAAAGTACTGATACGGAATATTGTTTGATTCTGCGGTATCTAAAACAAATTCACGCATGCCTTTATGAGTAATCATTGTGCGGTCAAAAATACGCAACAACGCCCCTTTACCAATCTGACCAAACTCTTTATCATCACCTGACATATCATTCGCAGGAGATGCATCAAGTGCATAGAAGATATCTGGCTTAATCATATTGGCAGCAACCTGTGCCCCACGTAAACCAACCTCTTCCTGAACAGTTGCTCCAGAATACAATTCGTTTGGAAGTTTTTCGTCTTTTAATTCTTTCATCAATTCAAGTGCTAAACCACAACCGTAACGGTTATCCCATGCTTTAGCCAAGATTTTCTTATTATTACTCATTGGTGTGAATGGTGTGACAGGTAAGATCGATTGACCCGGTCTAATCCCAATTGCCTTTGCATCTTCCTCGTCATCTGCCCCAATATCAATCAACATATTTTTTAATTCCATCGGTTTTGCACGTTGCTCGGGCGTTAAGTTGTGTGGAGGAATTGAACCAATCACCCCAATCACAGGGCCATTATCCGTCATCACTTGCACACGCTGCGCTAACAAGACTTGGTTCCACCAACCACCTAACGGTTGAAATTTGATCATCCCGTTTTTTGTGATTTGCGTCACCATAAAACCAACTTCATCCATATGCCCAGCAACTAGAACCTTAGGCCCTTCACCCTTTTTAACCCCAAAAATTCCCCCTAGTCGATCTTGGACAATCTCATCACTATATTTTTCTAATTCCGTTCGCATATATTGACGGACAAGATGTTCATTTCCAGGCGCACCTTGTAATTCTGTTAATGTTTTAAACATAGCTAATGTTTCTTGCTTCATTATGTACAACCTCCCAATATTTATCTGCATATTTTATTGTAACGAAAGATCAACTTCTTTTCCACTTTTGAAAATATTATAAACAAGCTGTTTTCTTATTAGAGTTAAATAAGGTATACTATCATTAACTTTAATATTCGAGGTGAAGTAGATGAATTGGAAGAAGGCACTAGGCACTTTAGGAGTCGGTATTGCTATTGGTTACTTTATTAAAGCAAAAGTTAGTGATATGCCTATTCAAGCGGAACGAGCACTCAAAATAGCTAAGGATAAGTTTAAAGAAGGTGGAGCTGTTAGTGGCTCTTGGATTTATATGAAGAGTGAGGAGATCACTTTACATGGTCTTGACTATTTAGTTTATCGTGGCGGGATTACGCGAACGATTGCTGATGAGAATAAGCAATATGAATTTTATGTCGATGCCTACACAGGGACAATCATTGCAACTGAAGAAACAAAAAGTATGATTTAATGAATGAGATTGGGATATCACAGCCATAAAAACGATTGATGAATAGATAATTATCATCAATCGTTTTTTTGTTTTATTAAAGATAAGTATTGGCTCTTGCTAATATATTTGCAAATGCTTGTTTATTCTCTTCATATTCTCTTAAACTTGTAGAGCAATCTAGTGCTCTAATAGTTTCATAAAGCATATACCAATGAATACGTAAATAGAGTGATCGATTACCTGTTACACCATAATTATGTAGCCACTCTTCCCATTCTTGATCCTCGATATAACTTGAAAATAACATCGCTAAATCAAGTGCGGGATCAGCAATCTCGGCATTATCCCAATCGATTAAATAGAGTTGCCCATTATTCGTAACAAGCCAATTATTATGATTTAAATCACAATGACAAACGACTGGTTTGATATGGACT
>CAZONN010000248.1:0-2266 GCA_964581235.1 uncultured Amphibacillus sp. | reverse complement strand
TCGAGCATAAATCAGCAGAAGTTACTTGAGTTTCTTCTTAAACATTTCTATACTAAGGCATACTGATAGTTTTTAAGGATGGTATTATGCAGCTAGGGAAAATATTTGTTAACGTACGACTACAAACAGAAATTAAAGATCAAGAAGATCAGCAAGAGACAATCGTTGAGGCGACGGGTGAGTTGTTTCAAACGAGCCGGCAAACAGTTGTGAGATTCACTGAGAAATCGGATGAGCAAGCGGATGTTGCGACGATGGTGACAATTAAGTCAGATAGCGTCACAATTAAGCGCACGGGTGCAGTTGAAATGATCCAACAATTCAGATCGGATCAAATAACTGAGACGATTTACAGGCATCAGTTTGGTTCACTCAGAATGGAAACAGACACGTTAGATTTTCGTTACCAACCGCTGACAATAGACAACAAAACAGCTAAATTAACATTAGACTATAGAACAAAACTGGGTGGAGAAGAAGAGCGGGTACACAAGCTCTCACTCACACTCGAGGAGGACAAATCATGACAATTGTACAAACGATGCAAGACCAACTTAAAGCTGAAATTAAAGCAGCAATTATTAAAGCAGAACTCGCGACAGAAGAACAAATACCATCAATTATTTTAGAGAAGCCGAAAGAGAAGGCACACGGTGATTACGCCACGAATATTGCGATGCAGTTAGCACGCGTTGCTAAAAAAGCACCACGCCAAATTGCAGAACAACTTGTAGAACAACTCGATCAGAAACAGGCATCGATCACAAAAGTCGACATTGCCGGACCTGGTTTCATTAATTTTTTCATCGATAACAGTTATTTAACACGATTAATTCCAGTCATCTTAACTGAAGGAGACCAATATGGTCGGACGAATACAGGACTAGGTGAAAAAGTTCAAGTCGAGTTTGTTTCAGCTAACCCAACTGGTGATCTCCACTTAGGGCATGCGCGCGGTGCGTCTGTAGGCGATGCGACGGCGAACTTGCTTGATGCGGCTGGTTATCAAGTTGAGCGAGAGTTTTATATTAACGACGCCGGAAATCAAATTAACAATCTCGCATTATCGATTGAAGCACGTTACCTGCAGGCGTTAGGACACGATTTCCCAATGCCAGAAGACGGCTATCACGGTAAGGATATTTTTGATATTGCTGCTGAACTCGTCGAAAAATATAACGATGATTTTGTCAACAAGGATGAAGCGGAGCGTCAAGCATTTTTCCGTGACTATGGTCTGAAATTTGAACTGGCAAAATTAAAGCAAGACCTCGCTGATTTCCGTGTAAATTTTGATCACTGGTTTTCAGAAACGTCACTTTACCAAGAAGATAAAATTAAACCAGCACTTCACTTACTCGAACAAAAAGGTCACACTTACGAAGACGGTGGAGCGACTTGGTTTAGAACGACTGATTTTGGTGATGACAAAGACCGTGTCTTAATTAAAAATGATGGCACGTATACGTACCTAACGCCAGATATTGCTTATCATAAAAACAAACTCGACCGTGGCTTTAAAAAGCTCATTAATTTCTGGGGTGCCGATCACCATGGCTATATCGCGAGAATGAAAGCTGCGATCCAGGCACTCGGCTATGAAAAAGACACACTCGAAGTTGAGATTATTCAAATGGTTAACCTGTTTGAAAATGGCGAGAAAGTGAAGATGAGTAAACGGACTGGTAAAGCAGTCACGCTAAGAGAATTAATGGAGGAAGTCGGGATCGACGCAATGCGTTATTTCTTCGTGATGCGCTCGAGTGATGCACACCTTGATTTCGATATGGATTTAGCAAAATCAGAATCGAACGAGAACCCGGTTTATTACGTTCAATACGCACATGCACGAATTTGCACGCTTCTGAAGCAAGCAGAGGAGAGAGGTTTTGAAGCTGACCTCAACTATTTAGCTGAACATTTGCTAACTGAAAAGGCAGAAGACTTATTAAAACAATTGGGTGACTTCCCACAAGTGATTGCCGACTCCGCTAAGGACCGTGCCCCACATCGGATGACTCAATACGTTTTCGATCTCGCGTCATTACTACACAGCTTCTATAATGCTGAAAAAGTTCTCGACCCAGATCATCCAGAGAAAACAAAAGCCCGCCTTGCACTCATGCAAGCGGTCAGAATTACCATAGCCAATGCGCTCAAATTGATCGGTGTTAATGCACCAGACCAAATGTAATGACTAAAACCGAGCCTAGCTCGGTTTTTTTGCACCAATCACAATTATCAGAAGAGGTTAACAGATGACACT
>CAZONN010000247.1:0-2288 GCA_964581235.1 uncultured Amphibacillus sp. | reverse complement strand
GGGATCCATCAAATCAAACGGCATTATCTGATATTGAAGTGATCCACGAAGAAGTGACTGGGCATTTCTATCATATGAAATATCCACTGAAGGATGGCTCGGGTCACATTGAAATTGCCACAACACGTCCGGAGACGATGTTAGGTGATACTGCGATCGCCGTTCACCCGAAAGATGAGCGTTACCAACATTTAATTGGTAAAAAAGTTATTTTACCGATTGTTGGTCGTGAAATTGAAATTGTTGCGGATACTTATGTTGATCGCGAATTTGGCTCAGGCGCGGTAAAAATCACACCAGCTCACGATCCAAATGACTTTGAGATCGGTAATCGTCACAATTTAGAACGTGTTCTCGTTATGAATGAAGATGGAACAATGAATGAGAATGCCGGTAAATATGAAGGTATGGATCGATTTGAATGTCGAAAGCAGATCGTTAAAGACCTCCAAGCAGACGGAACGCTATTTGAAATTGAAGAGCACATTCACTCTGTTGGTCACTCGGAAAGAACGGGCGTTGTTGTTGAACCGTACTTATCAACACAATGGTTTGTTCGCATGCAACCACTTGCTGATGAAGCGGTTAAAATGCAACAAGATCCAGACCAAAAAGTTAACTTTGTTCCAGAGCGTTTTGAGAGTACGTATTTAGGGTGGATGGATAATATTCGTGACTGGTGTATCTCACGCCAACTTTGGTGGGGACACCGAATTCCGGCTTGGCACCATAAAGAAACAGGTGAAATTTTCGTTGGAAAGGAAGCGCCAGTAGATATTGAAAATTGGGAGCAAGATGAGGATGTACTAGATACGTGGTTCTCATCAGCACTATGGCCATTTTCAACTTTAAACTGGCCCGATACTGATGATGCAGACTTTAAACGTTACTTCCCGACAAATACACTTGTAACTGGCTATGACATTATTTTCTTCTGGGTTGCACGAATGATTTTCCAATCGAAGCATTTTACTGATCAGCGTCCATTTAAAGATGTACTGATCCACGGCTTAGTTCGTGATGCAGATGGTAAAAAAATGAGTAAGTCATTAAATAATGGTGTTGATCCAATGGAGGTCATTGAAAAGTATGGCGCGGACGCACTGCGTTATTTCTTGGCAACTGGTTCATCACCAGGTCAAGATGTTCGCTTCCAGTGGGAAAAGGTTGAATCCACATGGAACTTTATCAATAAGATTTGGAATGCATCACGCTTTGTGATGATGAACATTGAAGAAATGACGACTGAAACGATTGATCTCACTGGCAAGAAAAATGTAGCTGATGAGTGGATCTTAACGCGATTGAACGAGACCATCGCTCAAGTTAATCGCCATAGTGAGCGTTATGATTATGGTGAGGTTGGACGTTATCTTTATAACTTTATTTGGGATGATTTCTGTGATTGGTATATTGAAATGGCCAAAATCCCACTAAACGGAGAAGATGAAGAGGCGAAGCAGACAACCCGTTCAATTTTAGCTTACGTACTTGATCAAATACTAAGGATGCTTCATCCATTTATGCCATTCGTGACTGAAGAAATTTGGCAACACATCCCTCACGAAGGGGAGTCAATCACGCAAGCAAGCTGGCCAGAGATTAACGAAAGCCTGTCAAATGAGCAAGCAGCTGCAGAAATGAAGCATTTAGTTGATATTATTCGTTCGGTTCGAAACATTCGAGCTGAAGTTGACACGCCAATGTCGAAACCAATTGATCTTGTTATTAAAGCAAATAATGAGCAAATTGCTGAAGAACTGAAGCAAAATCAACATTATATTGAACGCTTCTGTCGTACAGAAAACTTAACAATCAAAGTAGATGCAGTTGCACCAGCAGAATCAATGTCAGCTGTTGTGTCGGGCGCAGAGCTTTACTTGCCACTAGCAGGCTTGATTGATTATGAGAAAGAAATCGCTCGACTTGAAACAGAACTTGAGAAATTAAATAAAGAAGTCGACCGTGTCCAAAAGAAATTAGGTAATGCTGGCTTTGTAAAAAAAGCACCTGAGCAAGTTGTCGCAGCCGAAAAAGAAAAAGAGCAGGAATATTTAGAGCAACGCGAGAAAGTAGTTAATCGCTTAAATGAATTAAACAAGTAAACTCCGAAGAGCTACGTATGAGTAAAATGTTTATGGGGGAAATATTTAACCCTGTCATTGGGAGAAGGGGCGTGAGACCGTTCTCCCAATGACAGGGCCACCAAACGGAAGTGCGGTAGATTGTGAGCTTATTAGTCATAATTATATGAAGGAAAATCATCCAGAAGTATTACTTAATATAAC
>CAZONN010000246.1:0-2289 GCA_964581235.1 uncultured Amphibacillus sp. | reverse complement strand
TGATTCTCACTCGATACCACTCGTATCTGGACAACTTCACGATCACCCGTCGTTTTTTCAACATAACCATGAATCCGTTCTCCTTTACTTGAGCTTAAGTTCACCCAATCACCAATCTTAAGTTTATTTTTCTCTTCATTACTCATGCTTTGACACCACCTTTTTAAAATTGACTGAATAATATGAATTATCATATTTTATAGTTAAAAGCTATTTTAATCGTTATCCTCAGCACTGTCAACCATATTGCTTAAAAATAAAAAACCATCCGGTGACTGGCAGCGAATGGTTTTTTAAAAAAATTATTGACCCATATCTTTAACTTTCATAATACGAGTAATATTGGCACGTTCATTTTCTTCAAGCTTCATTTCAATATAATAAATTGTCTCTTCTAATTCTGGAATCTTTAGATACTCGAGTGCATTTACTCGACGTCTCGTTTTCTCAATTTCATCGGCCATTAACTGACACGTTTTCTCGATTTCAGCTAGCTTTAACAACTTAGGTAAAATTGTTTTGATCCGATCAATTGCTTGATCAAGTTCACTATTTGAGTTAAGAAAACCATATTGCATTTCTGGTTCCTTAACTGCTTCATCAACCAAGAAATCCATTTGAGGAACGATCACGCTCATAATATTTCTCTCTTGAATATCTAGAGTAACGGACGTGTTAGGGACAGCAAATAATTCTTCAATAAATGATTCATTTAATAAAGATTTTGCTACAACAAAAGCACGCATCGCTTCTGTTAATTCTTCCTCTACTTCTGCACGCAATTCATTATTTTGACGAATCAATGTAATAAATTGACGCATCAGTTCGTCCTGTTTATCCTTTAAAAGCTTATGACCACGAGTTGAAATAGCTAAACGGTCTTTAAGGTTGGATAATTCCATCCGTGTTGGCTTGACATCTAATCTCGCCATGACCTAATCACTCTCCTTCCGGCATAAACTTTTCAATCATATCATTCTTAATCCGTTTCAATTCTGACTTAGGTAAGATTGAAAGTAACTTCCAACCTAAATCTAATGTTTCTTCAATTGTCCGGTTCGTATAGAAACCTTGATTGATATATTCTTCTTCAAAACGGTCAGTAAATTCAACATATAGTCGATCTGTTTTTGATAACGCAGAGTCACCAAGTACAATCGCTAATTCCTTCGCCTCTTTACCTTTTGCATAAGCTGCGAATAATTGGTTCATTGTTGGTGCATGATCAACTCTTGTTTTGCCTTCACCTGTCCCTTTATCCTTTAATCGGGATAACGATGGCAGAACATCGATTGGAGGTTTTATACCCGCATGGTGTAGGTCACGTGATAGGATAATTTGCCCTTCAGTAATATAACCTGTCAAGTCAGGAATTGGATGGGTAATATCATCCTCTGGCATCGATAGAATCGGTATTTGAGTGACTGACCCTTTCTTACCAACTAAGCGACCAGCACGCTCATATAACGTCGACAAGTTCGTATACAAGTAACCTGGATAACCACGTCGACCTGGAACCTCACGACGAGCTGCCGAAATTTCACGTAATGCCTCACAATAATATGTCATATCCGTCATAATAACGAGTACGTGCATATCCTTTTCAAAAGCTAAATACTCAGCAGTAGTCAACGCCATTTTTGGTGTTGCAATCCGTTCAATTGCAGGGTCATTCGCTAAGTTAACAAACATAACCGAACGATCAATTGCTCCTGTTTTACGGAAGTCCTCCATGAAGAATTCAGCCTCATCAAACGTAATTCCCATTGCAGCAAAAACAACCGCAAACTTCTCATCACTATTCAAGACAGATGCTTGACGAGCAATTTGAGCAGCTAAATCTTTATGCGGTAAACCTGATCCTGAGAATACAGGCAACTTTTGACCACGAACAAGTGTATTCAGATGGTCAATTGATGAAATTCCTGTTTGAATGAACTCATCCGGATAGTCACGAGCAATCGGATTGATCGCTTGACCATTTACATCTAAGCTCGCTTCAGGAATAATCGCGGGTCCATCATCCATCGGTTGCCCCATTCCGTCAAAAACTCTCCCTACCATATCTTCAGACACATCGAGAGATAGTGGTCTTCCTCGGAAACGAACTTTTGTATTTTTAATATTGATCCCGCTTGGTCCTTCAAAAATTTGGACCATTGCTTTGTCGCCATCAACTTCAAGTACTTGACCGTGTCTGATTTCACCTGTTTGCAATTGGACTTCAACAAGTTCATCATACTTAACACCTTCAACTTGCTCGACAGCCATCAGAGGTCCAATGACTTC
>CAZONN010000245.1:0-2293 GCA_964581235.1 uncultured Amphibacillus sp. | reverse complement strand
ACAATTTGAAGATCAACAAAATAAACAGTTTAATCAATTACGAAAAGATTTAAATATTTCTACTAAGGCGACAATTAGAGGGCTAGAAGACAATGAAGCAAGAGAACATGAGGATTTAGACACACTATTAGTCTCCGCTAGTCGCAAAAAGGTTATCACAAAAAAAGAGATGGGCTTAAATAATTATTTCACTAAAAAAGGTTTAGCTGGAAGTGTGGTTATGTCAGAGATACTCGGCCAACCACGATCTAAACGACCATATCATCCACGTAACCGCTAATATCATATTAAAAGACAAGAACTGCATTTCAATTGTTAAGGAAAACTTAACAATATGAGATGCAGTTTTTTGTTGTAGTTTATGACCATCTAAATAAGTGGTGCCATTTTTTAAGGCGCTTTGAGTGAATCGGGTGAGTTTTTGTGAACGATTAGTTCTGTTTATTAAACAAATATCATATCTTGAAAAGTGAAGGAGGTGATTCTGTGCGGACTCATGAAACAACTAAAACCTATGTGGTTCAAAGGAATTGTCACAATAAAGGTGAGTGGCCATTATCCAGAACGCTTTTTTGATCTCTTCGCTCGTCATGGTATTCCAGTTTGGTCGATAAAAAAACAGTCAGAACTTAATTGTATCGCTGATATTTATGTGAATGACATTAACGACATTCGGCGGCTTCGACGTCAAACGCATTATAAATTTAGTTTTATTCGAAAAAGAGGTTTACCTTTCTTTTTAAAGCGATTAAAAAATTATCAACAACTCCTAATCAGTTTTGCTGTTGCTTGTTTAGTATTTCTTTATTTAACACAGTCAATTCTATTTATTAATATAGAAGGTGTCACGATTGAAGCAGAAGAACAGATAAGAGCTAGTCTCGATAATTATGGGATTAAAAGAGGTAAGCTTAAATTTTTTATGGACAAGCCTGATCAAGTTCAGGCGCGATTGCTCACTGACCATCCTGAGTTTCTTTGGGTAGGAATTAATCCTGATGGTGTAACGTACCGTCGTGAGAAGATTGAACCTAAAACTTATAAGTTAACGATTGCTGATTGGACGCTTCCTTTATCATTTCTATCTAATACGCACAAAGAAGTTGAATTGTTTAATCAAGAGCGCTCTGAAGATGAAACGGTAACGATTGCGTTAGATCAAGCACGTCAAAACTTACTCCGGAATCTTGATCCAGCTAGCTCAATTATTAAGGAGAAAATTTTGCATCAAACAATTGAGAATGGTAAAGTAAACTTACACGTATACTTCACAGTCAACGAAAATATCGTGAATACAGTCGAGACTAGTCAAGGAGATTAATGTATGTCAGATGAATTGAAAAGAATTGAATTAACGATTTCTGATCCTGCGGAAGCATTGGGGTTATTTGGTGCAAATGATAGTCACTTAAAACAACTTGAATCGATCTTAGATATCTCAATCGTTACACGCGGAGAAGAAGTTATGGTGAGGGGAGATAGTGAGAAACGCTCGCTTATAACTGATGTGTTCAATGCTTTGTTAAATGTTATTAGGCGTGATATCACTATATCTGAGCGAGATGTTATTTATGCAGTTGAACTAGCGAAACAAGGAAAGATCGATCAGTTTTATGATTTGTTTGATCAAACAATTACACGCAATGCTGTTGGGCGTGCAATTCGTGCCAAAACCTTGGGTCAAAGAGAGTATGTTAATCAGATCAAGCATAATGATTTAGTTTTTGGAATTGGGCCTGCAGGTACGGGTAAAACGTACTTAGCTGTTGTGATGGCAGTCAATGCTTTGAAGTCAGGTGATATTAAAAAAATTATTTTAACACGACCTGCTGTAGAGGCAGGAGAAAGCTTAGGTTTTCTACCTGGTGACTTAAAAGAGAAGGTGGATCCTTATTTAAGGCCACTATATGACGCATTGCATGATGTGTTGGGCTATGAACACACGACAAGACTAATTGAGCGCGAAACAATTGAGATCGCTCCACTGGCTTATATGCGCGGTCGAACGTTGGATGATGCGTTTGTTATTTTGGATGAAGCACAAAATACAACGCCTGAACAAATGAAGATGTTTTTAACGCGATTAGGGTTTGGTTCGAAAATGATCATTACGGGTGATGTTACTCAAATTGATTTACCTCATCATAATGTATCAGGGTTAAAGTCTGTTCAAAAGATATTAGCTAACATTAAAGGTATTTCATTTACTTATTTAAAACAGCAGGATGTCGTTCGCCATCCAGTTGTTCAAAAAATTATCGCTGCCTATGAAAATGAAAATTAATTATTAAAT
>CAZONN010000244.1:0-2300 GCA_964581235.1 uncultured Amphibacillus sp. | reverse complement strand
CAACGATGTGAGCCAAAGATATCACCTGTGAGACATTCAGAGTGGACACGTATCAGTAAAGGCTCTTGAAGGCTTCTAATTTCACCTTTAGAAAGCAAAAGGTGCTCTTTATTTGCTTGATCCTCGAACAGAGTTAAATCAAAGTCTCCATAAGATGTTGGTAGCTTGACTGTTAATTCTTGATTTGCGGTCAAATAAGTCACTAATTCTTCGATACTAATGATTGGCATTTTCCACTCGGCAGCTAATGCTTCTAGTTGCGGTCTTCGTGCCATTGTCCCATCATCGTTTAAGATTTCGCATATATAGGTAGCCTGCGGTTCGTTTGCAAGCTTGGCTAAATCAATCGCTGCTTCAGTATGGCCTCTTCGCTCGAGTACGCCCCCTTCTTTTGCGATTAACGGGAAAATATGGCCAGGCTTATGAAATGCTTGATCACCGTTAGATAGGTTAGCTAATTCTTTAATTGTTTTGGCGCGATCGAAAGCGGAAATTCCTGTTGAGGTTTCCTTATGATCGACACTGATCGTAAACGCTGTTCTGTAAGGATCTGTGTTCTCCTTTATCATTTCTGTGAGGCCAAAATGCTCCGCAATGGCTTCAGAAATAGGTGCGCAGATTAAACCTCGCGCATGTTTGGTCATGAAATTCACAGTTTCAGCCGTTGCTAAGCTTGCTAAACCAACTAAATCTCCTTCAGCCTCACGATTATCGTCATCTACGACAATGATAAGTTTGCCTTGTTTTAAGTCTTCGATCGCTTTTTCAATATGTTTAGTCATTGTAGAAATCCTCCCGTTACTTTATCAGTAAGATGAGCTTGTGCCTTAATATATTTTCCGATCATATCTGTTTCAACGTTAACATACTCACCGCGATTTAACGTTCCTAAATTTGTCTGATCCTTTGAATGTGGGATTAAACTAACAGAAAAAGACCGTGCTTGCACATTTGTGACAGTTAAGCTAACGCCATTAATTGCAATCGATCCTTGTGGAATGATTTCACCTTGTTGATCTTTAGGATAGTCAAATGTTAAAATCAATGCATTTTCATGGTTCCTTTTTTCGATCAATCGAGCGGTTGTATCAATATGCCCGGATACTAAATGACCCTCTAATCTTCCGTGGAAAGAGAGTGCACGTTCCAAATTTACTTGATCGTTAATTTTTAATTTAGAAAAAGTTGTCCGGTAAAAAGTCTCGGGCATGATATCAACGGTAAAGTGGGAATCAGTTTTAGCAATTGCTGTTAGACAAACACCGTTAATCGCCATACTATCTCCAATTTGATAGTCAGCTAATATTTTTTCTGAAGCTTGGCAAGTCAACTGCACTGTATGTGCCTTTCGATTAACTTTTAGGATTTTTCCTTGTTCTTGAATTAGACCAGTAAACAATTTCAACACCTTCTTCCAGAAATTCTCAAGTCATCATGAATGGATTCAACCGTAACATTCGTTAATTCAATCACTTGATTAACTTCTCTTGTGCTTGACATTGCTGGCACACCATTACCACCAATGACCTTTGGTGCGATATAAGTAATCATTTGATCCCAATAACCACTGTTTAAAAAGCTGTCATGAACTTTCGCTCCACCTTCTACATAGAGAGATTGGATATTTCTCTTCGCTAATTCTTTGATAATCGATTTGATTGTAGCGCTTTTGAGAACGATTGCTTCAACATGTTTTGGAAGCTTAAGGTTTACTTTTCGGTCGGTGAAAATCCAAACTGGACTAGCTTGATTAATAAAAATATTTAGATCGAGTTGGTTGAATAATCGACCGCGCCGATCTAGAATGATCCGAATTGGATGCAAGGTTTGATCTGTTCCCAGCAGAAAAGGATTATCTGTTAAAATCGTTTGACTTCCAACTAAGATCCCTTGATAATGATTGCGCTCTTTTCGAACGTATTGATAAGTATCTTTTCCCGTGATTGCTGTGCGCTTTGAATCTAATGATAGTTTACCGTCCAAAGTAATTGCCTGTTTTAAAGTGATATAGGGACGATTTTGTTCATAGAAGCAATTGAAAAAAGGATTCATACCATGTTGTTCTAACTTTTTCTTGCCTTTACCTGCAACTAAAGGGTTAGGGTCGAGTTGTCCGATGACCACTTGTTTTATCCCGCTGTTAATGATTGCTTGTGTGCAAGGGGGTTGTTTGCCATCATGATTACAAGGTTCAAGTGTAACGTAGAGAATTGAATCGAATCGTTTATCGGGGGCTTTATATGATGAGAGGGCATTAACTTCGGCGTGTTCTTTGCCATATTCCAAATGTGCACCTGCTG
>CAZONN010000243.1:0-2304 GCA_964581235.1 uncultured Amphibacillus sp. | reverse complement strand
GCCGTTCCAATCACTGGATTCAGTTTCCTTAGTTTTATATGAGGTGTTATTTTCAATTGTAACGGTTTGTGTTTTATCATCATTTAAGTCTGATGACACTCACTTATTTATCACGATCCAAAGTAGCCGTTAGGCTGCTTTGGATTGGTTTGAAATATGAGCATTCGTTTCAACAATCGACGTTTTAGCTGTAAAACTACTTTGACACTCTTTACAGAAAAATCGCTGTTTCTTTGGTTTTAAAAAGGTTAATCACGTTCCAGTCATTAGTAAGGTGATCCTAGATACCTGATTTCCATTTTTAATGACTTCATAGTTTTCGTTTTTGATGCCGCACTTTTCACAATGTGCTGGATCATACGTCAATTTACCACTAATGAATTGACATGGTTTTCCTTTGTATTCACCAAGCGACACGCAACCAAGGGAAACTCACTTGTTTTCTATATGTAAATTTTAAAATAGTACGACTTGATGACTAGCAGTTAGCCGAACCATAGACTCCTATGGGAACAGCACGAGTCCGAAGATCCACTCAGAAAAGTGATTTTCTTTCCTGAGTTAGCTGAGGCCGTGCCCATGGAAAGCGAAGGTTCGGCTAACTGCGGCTTTATAACGCAAGTTATAAATGAGACATGTCGTAAACAATATTCAAATAAAAATATAGCATTAGTGAGTTCTGTTTTTTTTACTCACCAACGCTATATATATTGTACAACCCTTTTTTTACATTAATTATTGGCTAATTTACGAATAATTGCTGGTGTCACGAAGACTGAAATCAAATTCACCATCAATATTTGTGCGACTGCACTTGGAACATATTGTTGTAGCTCTGGAATACTTAGTGCTATAACTGCAGGTATCGATGTTGATAACGCGGCAACAGAGTTCATTGCCATCGCAGCCACCCCATCATTTTTCAGTACACGCTTATCAAAAATAACAAGCGATGATGTGAAAATATAATATAAAATAGCTAACACAACACCTGAGAATCCAGCTTGAAAAGCAGTCACTAAGTTCATACTTTGTCCCATACTCCACCCTAGCATTGGTAGTAAAATAGTCACTGTTCCCCCAAACAATTTACGGAATCCTGGATCAAGATTACCTAAGACAATTCCCAAGATAAGTGGAAAGATCGTTGAAATAATCGGCATCCAATCGACAGTTCCTTGCCCATTAAATGAATAAATCAAGACTGGAATAACTGGAATACTAAATAATCCGGTAAAAGCAAATGCCGCTTTATCAACCTCTTCACCAAAATCATCAACTAATGAAATATACATTGCTGGGTTCATTGAAACCATTGCAACGATGAATGCTACGGCACTAATACCCAAGACTCCAGCTTGTCCGAAAAAGAAGACATATAATAAACTAATCGGCACAACAAGCGCTAATTTTACCAACATCAATAGACCATGTCGTTTTAGCATTGTCTTGAAACTTTTAAGATCAATAATCAATCCTGAGGCAAATGTCAGCATTCCAACGATAAAGTTGACACTACCTGGGCCTAGAAAACCTTCAGTAATGCCACCAATGTGAAATAATTCAGGCCACAATGTATGTAATAACGCACTTAATAGCATCGGAATGAGTAACGTTCCTGCCGGTAACCTTTTCATAAATATAACCATAGTTATAATCTCCACTTCTATATGATATGTATACCTTACCCTATATTAGTGGATATCAAGCATTAAAAAAGAGCCGTCTCGAAATGTGTTCCCTCTTCTACAAGTATTTACATTTTAAAAATAAATGCTTTAAAATCATTTGAGCAATAAAATCTAAGTATCTACTTAAAAATTCCCTTATGATTTGATTCCAATCATAAAGGAATTATTTAATTACACTATAAAGTTATCTTTTGTTTGTGATCTACAAGTCTACCTTAACTTCTCCTGCTTTTTGCAGAGAGAATTTTGTGATTACTGGGCCTACTAATTCATAGATCAGCGTTCCTACCAGCACAACGGCAGTAATTTGGGCCGAATATTCCGGCAAGAGTGTTTCTGCTGTTGTTGCTAAGCCTATTGCTACTCCAGCTTGTGGAATAAGCATTGGACCTAAATACTTCTTTACATTCGTAGGTGCTTTCATGATGTGCGCACCAAGGCTTGCACCTGCAATTTTTCCAACGACACGGAAAACAATATAGATAACTCCTAATAATCCAATTGAGGTAACGATACTTAATTGAAGTTTTGCTCCAGATAGAACAAAAAACATCATATAGATTGGCGGACTCACAAATTCAGTCATGTCATCCATTACTTGTGACTCTAATGA
>CAZONN010000242.1:0-2313 GCA_964581235.1 uncultured Amphibacillus sp. | reverse complement strand
GCCAACGCTAACGATGGGGTTTTTTTCATGATGACTCCTCCTTGGTTAAATATACATTTTTGTTTTTTTAAACTAACAACTCATGATAATAAATTATTTTTTACTTATTTTCTGATATGTGTGATGCATGCGTTCTAACGCTTCTTCTAAATGTTCCTTTGGCATACCAACGTTAATTCTGAAGAAACCAACACCATCTTCGCCAAATCCCGAACCAAGAGATGCAGTGATTTTCGCTTCATTGACTAACCAATCTTTTATCTCATCTTCACTCAATCCTGTTCTTTGATAACCAATCCAGAGTAAATATGTGCCTTCTGCCTTAACAACATCAAAATCAGTCAACTTCTCATTGAAGAAATCAATCGTATCATTGCGGTTTGCTCGCACATAAGATTTCATTAAGTTAAACCATTCATCACTCTCCCGATACGCCGCTTGCAATGCTGACTCAGCAAAAAAGTTCGGATTATGAAAACCTAAGCGCTCAAGTTGATTCTGATATCTTGCTCTTAAAGCTTGATTTGGGATAATAATATTTGAAATCTCTACCCCAGGAATATTAAAGGTCTTTGACGGTGAAACACAGACATAAACTTGATCAAACGCTTCAAAATACTGACCAACACTTGTGAACGTTGACTCCCAGATAAAATCAGCATGAACCTCATCTGAAATCAACTTCACACCATACTTCTGACATAAATCAACTATACCTTTAACTTCCTCTTTACGAAAAACTCTCCCCGTTGGATTATGAGGTGAAACGAGAATAAATAACTTGATCCCTGACTGAAAGACCCGCTCTAAATCCTCAAAATCGATCTCATAGCTTTTGTCACGATAAACTAACGCACTCGCAACAACTTTTCTTTCATTAGCTATGACAGCATTCGTAATCGGCGAATATAAGGGTGTCATCACGCCAATTCCATCACCCACTTCTGTCTCTGTCTGAACGATCATTGAAATGGCTTGAATGATTCTTGGTGTAAATACAATCCAATCTTGCTCAATCTGGTAACGATATTGCTTCAACACCCAATCACTCACTGTCTGACAATAGCTATCAGATAGCCCTGTATATCCATAAATACCATGATTACTTAAATTAATCAGTCGACTCACAACCGCTGGAGATGTTCTAAAATCCATATCAGCAACTGACATTGCAATCACATCGATACTACCTGTCTCTTTAATCGCATCATCTATCTTAACTGCATTTGTCCCTGTTCTATCTACTTTTTGTTCAAACATGAATACCCCCCTTTTTATCACTGCTTTATAAAACATTATCACTTGATAATAATTTATCACATATTGAAAGCGTTTTCAACTACTTTTTTAAATTTTTAATAAAAAATTATTATTATTCGTGTTTCGTTGTTGTTTTATTACCAAATGATACAAAATTATTAAACGTGGAGATTTACATTTCTTTATCGTCATTACGTATATACCACCTTAAAGCACATATTAATCCCCACTTAACTTATTATTCACTTAAATCTTGCAAATTATTTTAAAATATAGCTTAATGTATGAGTCAATTAAAAACCAATTTAAATTGGAGTGTCACACACAATGTCTGAAAGAAAATTCGATTGAATCCACAATATAAATACGGACGGCATGAAACAACACCATACACTGCACTAAAAAACTGATTGATCACTATAAAACAAAAAAACAGGTGCCTTCGTATTCAAGTACGAGACACCTGTTTTGTTATCATCTATTATAATAAATTCATTAACTAACTTGTCTAATTTCAGGATTCATAACTGCTGGAGCTTTATATGCACCAATCGGTAAAAGCTCTTTGCCATATAACTCATTTAATACTTGCGCCATCGCAGCGTAGATCGCTGAGAAACCACAAATAATTCCTTCATAACCAGCAATCGTTAAAATCACGCTTGAGCCTGTGAAATTTCCAATCGCAAGTAATAAAAATAAAACCGTCAATGTGCCAAAGACAACTTGAAGTGCTTTATTAATTCGTAACGTCCCGATAAACATAAAGAAGGTAAACAATCCCCACATGAATAAGAATGCAGCCATTGATAACGAACCTGCAGCTTCACCGTAACCCATGATCGGAAGGATGTTTAAGCCAACTAATGCTAACCAAAAAAATCCGTACGACGTAAAAGCCGTTGCTCCGAATGTATTATTTTTCTTAAATTCCATGACGCCGGCAATCACTTGTGCCAAGCCACCATAAAAAATTCCCATTGCTAGGATCATTGCGTCCAATTCAAAAAAACCTGCATTATGAATATTCAGCAAGATCGTTGTCATCCCAAA